>JAGRAS010000221.1 GCA_020434465.1 Bdellovibrionales bacterium
ACTTGGCTAATTCCAGAACTACAAGAACATAGTGCTGACATTGATATACTCAGCAAAATTCTCTTTAATAAATTGTTTATTCTCATAACTCAGGTTCTCCTAGTCTAAACTGTCAAAATCAGTTGAATCATCAACTAACTCTTCAAATAAGCCGTTAATTGTGAATGTTTTTGAAAAAACTGCTGTTGCTTTGCGGCCAGAAAGTACTCTTACGTGTGGAACAAGTTCATCTACTCGCTCTTTTACTAAGCCAGCATATTGATTAGCTGCACCAGCAATTCCTTCGCCAACTGCGTAAGTTCCAACGTCACCTTCGACCCAGCGCTCAGTTAGGCCAAGTCCATTTGTAGAAGTGTTTACTTGTCCTCGAGAAAGACCTTCGCCAACACCTTGAACAAGGCCAGCAAATCCTGCTGCACCAACTAGCTTGCCAATAGGGTCAATTAAAATTCCTTCCATTCCACGCACGCCGTCTTCACCAACAATCCAGCCATCAACATCAATAACTCTTCTTTCACCTGTAGGTAATGCTAGGTTAAGTGAAGTTAATCTAAATAAAGCTCTTTGATCAGCAAGGGAACCTTGGGCTGCTGCAATTAACCTTGCTTCACCAATTGGAAGAGTTGATCCATCGGGGCCTTGGATATCTCCTGAAAGTTCGAATACCACTGGATAAGGAGTGCCGTCAGTTGGAGCATTTACTCCGGCTAAGAGTTTGACAGACACAGAATCTCCTGCACCAACTACCGCCAGTTTTGGTGGTTTTGGAAGCGGTGGTGGAGCCAATTCAGTTTTGATATCTCCAAAAGCTTCAAGTGAATCTTCTTCTGCTTGCACGTCTTCAACCACTGCATCAGTTGCTGCTGGAGATTGATTGCTGTAGTTTGTAGCAACTTGTTTTTGCTCAATATCAGACATTCTTTCAAGCATTTTCTTAAAAATCTCAGCAGTCCTTTCTTCATAATTAGACATATTTTCCGTTAATTTACGGGTATCTTCAGAGTTTCTTTGTGAGACTTCTTTTAGCTCATCTAGTTCAGCTGTAAAGCTTTGTAATAAATCTTTATATGCTTCCTCAGCACCCATAGATGGACTTTCTGTTTCAATGATTTTTTGTTGAGTATTTCTTCTTCTTGGAGCAGGCTCTGCAAAGATTAAAAACAGGATCATCAACACAACAACCCCACAAATAACTTGTGCCTTGCGGTCTCCTTTCAACAATATTTTTAAATCTTCAACTTTTTGTTTCATAAAACCTTTTAGAACCTTAGCTACTTCTAGCTTTGGTAATAACGTAAACTTTAGCTTTGTGACTTCCTGCAATCTGTTCTTCAATGTTTAGAGGAGTAGGAGATAGCTCCCAACGCTCTGCTGAAATTGCTCTAGTGCCATCAAGCCTAAAAGTTGCTGCATTTAGTTTTTGAGACACACCAAGTTTATTTGCTGCATCCATTACATAACCCCAGTATTTTGGGCCCATGAAAATTTTATCAATTTTTGCTTCTATTGTGCCGTCGTTAAGAACAGTCTCACCTTTATATTGATTGCTTACACGATAGCCTTGAATATTAGTTTTGCCGAATTCTGCAACTAAAATCATTTCTCTAAGTAAACCAGAGACTGTTTGTGCAGAAGCTTTTTCAGAAATTGGATTAGAAATAGAGCCAACTTCTTCTTCTGAAGAAAGTATTAAATTAGCATCATCAGCAATTTTTACTAAAGCATCTCTAAGGTTTTGATCATCTGATTTAAGAATTCTTAAAGAATATGATCTACCATTGTTTAATCTAACAATAATTGCTTCACCCTCATTTACTAATGTATCTGAGGCAAAAACCACTAAATCACGCCCTTTTTTGTCGATTGAAAGAGCTGACTGCTTTCTTTTATAACCACTCTGAATATCCTCTGGAAATTGAATCTGAGTAGGTTCCCCTGGTCTGATGTAAACAGAAACTTCACCACCTTTATACTCAACATCTCTGCAAAGTGCTGCGCTTGGCAAGCCCAATACAACTGATGCTATGAGAATAAAAACATATTTCTTAAAATTCTTCATAATCTTTCCTATGATTCAATCCTTTTTACGCTGACGCTTTTAATTACAATTCCAAAAGGATTGAGAGCATTTTTAGGAATTGTTGTTAGTACTACAGTAAATTTTGTTGGGGAGCTTGGTAATTCTCTACCAGCAATAATTTTTAATCTTTCACCAGACATTGTAACAATCACATCATTATTAACTCTTTCGATTGAAGTTTTTGTTGGATCAGTAAAGAACATTTGAGTTCTCTCTGTGTTTTCAATTGTTGAGAGTTCTACTCCAAACATGTCAGAATTAAATTTTGTTAGCATTGGCTCAACTAGCATTTTCTGTGCTTCTAAAAATTGACGTTTTGCTACTGCTGGTTGATAACTAGCAACTAGATTTACAAACTCAGTTGCAGCATCAATAAATTCTGTATCTGGAATTTCATGAGCAGCATAAATACCAGGTAGAGGTTTAGCTGGAACATTCAAAGTGATTTCTCTTCCGTACCAAAGTACAAGGGCAAGAATTAAGGCGATAAAAGTTACTGGAATTTGAACTAGTGTAAGAGCGCGCCAAAGTAGTGCTTGTTCTCTGTAGCCTTCCCAAAGACGAATTGTGTCATTCTCACTTCGAGTATCTATAACAGAAGCTTCTTTGATTAATTTAGCTGCTGTTGCGCTTGCTGCGTTTGCCATTCTTAAAACCTCTCTCTTAAAAACCTTTCAATCTAGAAAGTTCAATAACTAATCCTCAATCTTCCCAATCTTGATCCACAAAAACTGCATCAAGACCCAAAGTTAAAAATTCACAATTATCTGGGAGACTTAGGGTGGGTGCTCCACTCCATATTGGCTGCATTGGAGCTGGTTTTGGGATGCCTGGAGGCTCAAAACCTAGTGCAACCATAGCTGCATTTCTAAGCCCACGTTCTTCATCAGGAAATTGTTTTCGAAGGCCAGCTAAGAGTAGGGGGATGCCAACTGCTACAACAAGCAGAATCGGCATTGATCTGATGGGGTTAGTTAATAGCTCTGAACATAACATTGCAGAAACTAAGCCTGCTACCCACTCCATAACTCGAGCACCTGCAAAGGACCAACCTTCACCTAGAGCAGGAATTACATATCCATCATCCATTGGCATTTTACTTACCTCAAAGTCTAATTAAAAAAACAGCCTATTTTTCCCCAATAATTGAGGGATAAGCATCAAATTTTACACCAGATTCACTTATTCTTGGTTGAGGATCTAAAACTCTTTCTAATTCCTCAGCTCGAGAAATAAGAATATTTCTGAACTCGTCTACGTCTAATAAGGAACCAGGAGAAGCAATCTTTCTTGCTTTATCGAATTCTCTGATAGCTGCAATAAGTAAAGTCCTAGATTTTGCGTAGTGACCTGTTGCTGCTGCTAGTTGTTCTGAATTAGCTTTTTCAATCTCAATTGATTTTATTTCTGCGCTTGCAGAGTTTGAAGAAGAAATAAAAATAAAAGAAATAGCCAATATTTTTAGATATCTATGCATAAAAACCACCAAATATATTAAAACCTTACACTAGTGTTATGTACTAATCTGTCTTTCTGGTGCTTTTACTTCAGGTTAAATGCTAACAATTAAGGCAACATTAATGTGATTCAAATCGTTTCTTATGAAATT
>JAGRAS010000222.1 GCA_020434465.1 Bdellovibrionales bacterium
AAATTCAAAATCTGCTTAATCCCACTTTTCCAAGGAAAGCAAATTGTCTTATCTATTTTTTTTTCTATAGGATCTCTACTTAAACAAAAAGCCTTTGCATTAGGAAAATCGTCTACCAATGCATTTAAATGTCGCACGTCATCAGGCTGGATGTGAGTTTTTGATTTAATTTCAATTAAAACAAGTTTTTCGCCTGGACAGTCAATAATTAAATCTATCTCTCTACCTCCCTTTGTTTGATAGTGATAAAACTGATTGTCGGGATAATAGTATCTACTTAGTTTATATATTTCTTGAATTATAAAATGTTCGAACCGACGACCAAAGGCGTAGGTGCCCTCTACCATTGGCACTTCTAATGTTCTCTCTAAAGCAGACAAGATCCCTAAGTCAAAAAGGTAAAACTTAGCTTCTTGTTTTTCCTGCTTACGTACAGAGCCGTGATAAGCAGAAAGTCTATAACCAATTAGTGTATCCTCTAAGATATCAAAATAGCTTTGAATCGTCTGAGGAGCCACGCCAACATCTGCTGCTATTTTAGAGTAATTTAAAGCTTTGCCTGAAGATTGCGCTGCAATAGGCAAGAATCTTTGAAAAGGTTCAAGCTTTCTAATTAACTGCTCTTCTAAAATTTCTTCTTTTAAATAAGATCTAGCATAAGCTCTAAGATAATCTTTACGCTCTTCGTCTGTCATTTCTTTGTCCCATACTTTTGGTAAGCTTCCAAAGCTTAAAGCAATATTTAAATCAAAATCTTCATCTATCTCTAAATAACTTAGGGGGTGAAGCTCATAAATTGCAGCTCTTCCTGCTAGCATATTTGCACTTCCCCTTTTTAGTTTTCTAGCACTGGATCCTGTTAGAATATATTGAATCGACGGCATCTCTTCTAAAGATTTATGCACAGCATCTAAGAGTGATGGTATTTTTTGAACTTCATCTATAATTACTATCTTTTTGTCTTTATTAGCTGCAATTATTTCAAGAAGAGATTGAGGTCTAATTGAAAGCTGATCATAGTAGTCTGAGTTAAGTAAATCGATATAATGAACAGGGGAGCCACTTAACAAATGCCTCAGTAAATAGCTTTTTCCAGTGCCACGAGCACCAAATAAAAAGTAACTACTTGATTTTAAAGGGTTAAATAGACGATCAATCATACTTTAAATATAGAATCCAAATTTTAAGTTTACTTTAACACGAGTTCTCAAGCCATACAAGGCTGAAATTACTTTTCGCTAAAAGGGCTTGTCGCTATAAAGAATTCATTTTGTATCTTTTGCTGCAAATGAAACTGATTGGCATGTGATAGAATGCCTAAATATGAATTAATTGTTTGAATATAAGACTTACTTGATAATTTATCAGCAAAAAATTCATTTAATTTTTTACTCAATCTTTTTTTCATACACCTTTTAGTTTTAGTACGCAGCACACAATGATAAGGCATAATGACATAGCCCAAAAAGTCAAAGCCGTGATGGAGCGGCTTTAAAATCACCTTTTGCGGATGAAACTTTAGCGTTAAGTGTTTGTTAAGAAAACTTTTAAGCTTCATTGTTAAACCCTGAAGCTCTTCTTTATTACATGATAGGATTATAAAATCATCGGCATATCTAAAATAATACCTCTGTCTTAAATTATGTTTAACGTAGTAATCGAGTTTGCTTAAATAAATATTGGTAAAAATCTGTGAAGTAAGGTTGCCAATTGGCATGCCTTTATTAGTGGTATTTAGAGTATGAAAACTGTAAATAATCTCTTCTAAGAGCTTTAAAAGTTTCTGATCCTTAATGGGCTTTGCTAGTAAGTTTAATAAAATATTATGATCTACACTGTCATAAAATCTTTTGACATCACACTTGAGTGCCCAACAAACTTTTGTATAATTCTTGCTTATCCTTCTTGCTGCTTCTCGAAGTTTATAAACTGCTTTGTGAGTACCTTTTCCAAGTCTAGATGAGTACACATCGCTTATTAGTGTTGCCTCAAAAATCTCATATAAGGTTGTGCAAACCGTTTGGTGAACAAGGCGGTCTTTTACCTTAGCTTTTCTGATATGTCTTAATTTAGGATCATGAATATAAAACGAAGAATAAGCTCCATGCCGGTAAGTGCCTAGCATTAATTCTTGATGCAGTTTAAAAATGTTGACTTCTAAATGTCGTTCAAAATTTTGAACATCGTAACGCTTAATCTTACCCTTTCTAAAAACATGCCATGCACCAAACAGTCGTTCTAAAGAAACAGTTTTTTCGAATAAGTTTAAAAATTTTTTCATCACAATTCTATGAAACAGCTAGACATTCCAATAATTCAAAGCTCTTACAAATTTTATCTTGAGTTGCAGAGCTATCAAAAACAAATTTCTAAAAATACTCGCTATACGCTATGGAAAAAATGTGAAAACTGCTCTCTAAGAATTCTTGAAATGCTTATTCAGGCCGGATACTTAAATCAAAAACAGAGACTTAATCAGCTGATAACAATAAGCGCTCAAATAGATATGCTAAGAATTTTTTTACGCTTAGCATTTGATACGAAAGTTTTTAATCAGAAAAAACACATTGAATTCTTAACTTCACTTGATGAAATTGGTAGAATGCTAGGCGGCTGGCTGAAAAGTATAAAAAAGGAGACAGAAGTTCCGGAGGACAGCCAGCGCTAGATTGTCATTCGCATTGTCATCATAGTTGTAGTTGACGTTCAAACCATTAGCATTGAAGTTGCCAACAGCAGCGCGACAGGCAAGCTGTCTACAATTATTGCTTTCTTCCCTCTATAGCACCGGCAGTCGAGCGAGTTAGAAAATCTTAAGATTTTCTAACAAATTAAAGCTCTCAAGCCTGAATTTAATTGTAGAACTGCACGTGAAAAAATTTTGTAAAAATTTCCAAAACAGATCTATCTAGAAAAAAACAAGAATTTCTGTCTCCATAATAGCCATGCACTCTCCTTAAACCCTTAGGCGTAAAGACTCTGTCACTTTGCTATACAAAGTACTCCACGGAAAGTTGCCTTAGCTTCTTTCTCACTGCGAAGTAACTTAATCTTACCACTAAAATATTAAGCAACAAAATTTTTTCCAAAATCCAAGAACCAAAAATCAAAAAGTGATAATTGACATTTTCGTGGTAAACTAGATACAACTAGAGACAAATGCCTTTTTAAATAAATCAAGAATCCAAGAACCGACTATCAAGTATTTTTAAAATTCCGGAGGACGGCGAGCGCTTGAAAGATATGTGCAAAGAGGTCATTGCTCAAGCTAATATCCAGGCCATTCACCTTGAAGCCCCCAACTACAGCATGAGCGCCTTCATCCCTACAAATAAAGGCATCCTTGCAACGTAACAACATATTCTCGTTTAAAAGTTTAGCCTTTTCTAGTTCCATGCCACCCTTAACAGCTTTTAGGTATCTCATAATAACAGCGGCACTTACAGCACCAGCGTCTCCAACTTCATAGCCTCTTGCTTTATATTTATCTGGGCTAGCATCAAAGATTGCTTGCTGATTTGCCGCATTCTTTTCTAAAAACTCTCTTATTTCTTCTTTTGGAAGTAATACGTAGCGTCCGCCTTTAATTGGCTGACTAGGGTAATTGCTTGCTCCAGCATTAAGCCTCCAGGCATCTTTTTCGTTGTTTCTACCTTCATAGACAACTTTAGTTTGCCCT
>JAGRAS010000223.1 GCA_020434465.1 Bdellovibrionales bacterium
AAAACAAAAAAAAGAATTAGTGAGACTCAGAGCAAAAGTAAACTAAAACAAACTCCAATTAAGGTATCAATTATCGAGGCAAGCATTACAATACAAGATGCTATATTTGGAATAAAAAAAACAATTGAAATTGTAGAGCCTGAGGGTAATAGAAAAGCTTCTGTAAAAATTCCACCGGGTTCTAGAGCTGGCAAACTAATCAGAATGAGAACTTCAACCGGAAAAACTGAAGAACTGGTAATCTTACTTAGAGTAGCACCACACCCTATGCTTGACCTTGAGCCGAAAGGTTTAATAGTAAACATACCTATTTCAGTTGAAGAAGCCACACTTGGTGCTAGCATTAAAGTACCAGGGATTAATGAAGAATTACTGCTAACAATTCCAGAGAATTCACAAAGCGGAGATGAAATCAGAATAAAGAACAAAGGCATCAGCCTTAAAGATGGAACTCGTGAAGACATTTTTTACCGACTGCAAATTAAACTACCGGAATTTAATCATGCTGTTGGCTTAACAGATAAAATCAAAGAACTTCAAGCGTATTATCAAGACTTACCTAGAAAAAATCTTCCGCAATCAATCACCCAGTTCTAAATATGAGAACAGCTAATCCATTAAAATCACTTTGCTTCACAATCCTTGCCCAGACAATTGCCTTAGCAATTAGTCTTCAAGCCAGAAACATTGGACTCAATCCAATTATCTATATTTCCCTTCATATTTTTATTGCTTTTTTTATTGCTAGATTACTCGGCGCTTCCCTACCCTGGCTAATCCTAAATTTAATACTTCCGCTTGGTATTTTATTGTTCACCGGAGCAACTATTCCAAACTGGATTATTGGAACTTTTTTATGCTTTGTGCTGTTGGTTTATATACCAACATTTTTTACTAGGGTACCATTCTTTGCTACCGATAAAGAAGTATATGAAAAAGTACTTAAAAATCTTCCAGATAACAATGGTTTAAAATTTTTTGATCTTGGTTGCGGATTTGGAGGCTTACTTTTTTTTCTTGCTAGTCAAAGACCAAATCAAAAGTTTTATGGAATTGAACTAAGTCCTCTATGTTGGCTATACACAAAAATCCAATCTTTAATTTGTAGAAATAAAAATGTAGAAATATACTTTGGAAACTTTTGGGATCTTAGCTTCTCAAATTTTGATATCATTTATACTTTTCTCGCCCCACCACCGATGCCTAAAGTCTGGGAAAAAATAAGAACTGACTCTGGGCCAAAAACATTAATAAGTTTTAGTTTTGAAGTTCCAAATCTAAGGCCAAGTAAAACTATTAATTTAAGCTCCAAAAAATCACTCTACTTCTACCAAGTTTAACTACCTAATATCACTGTCTTTTTCTATCCTAATCGAATATTTTTCTACTTAATTTTCACAGCTAAGTTGCCGATATTAAAGAGAGAAAGGAAAAGTTACATGCATGTAGAAGAAGGAGTTCAAACTACTCAGGAACTCTCAAATTCCGCTAATACTGCTCAGGTTCAAAAGCAGAGCGATGTAAATTTACCAAAAACTGATAATTCATCAGCACCTGACACGCAAAAGTTTGAAAAAATCTTAAAAGAACTTGGGATTACTGAAGAATCAGTTTTTAATCTTAAGACTTTATTTACAAGAAGTAGCAATTCTGAAAGTACTTTTTTTGACGTTTTCACTGGAGTAAAAAAACTAGATAACAACCAAGCTCTAGATACAAAGGATATCACAAAAATCTCTCAAATCCTAAAAGATGCAGTTGAAAATAATGATAAAGGCTTGGAAGAACTTCGACAAATTCAAAAAACTTTAGCAGAACTTAATCTATCTGAGAATAAAAGTTCTAATAAGGAAATAATTAATGCTCTAAAACAGACGCTTGATGAGTTTCAATCAAAGTCCATTAGCCCCTTAGTACAAGACGCAATTAAAAGTTTATCTGAGGCTTTAAAGTCATTCGATCTGCAAAATACTTATACGAATCAGACTCTTCAAAAAAACCTGGTTCAATTGATTGAAAGTCAAATAGCCAAGCTAAGCTTAAATCTTGATCCAACAGTCCTAAACGCACCAGCAGGAAATGGCATAGAAATGCTACTAGATACTCTTTCACGAGCTATTAAACAAGAACCTTTTGCTAATACAAGTTTAAGCAAAGAAGTAATGAAGTTTTTAAAGGAGTTGCATCAAGATATTGGCAACAGCATTGAAAGTGAAAAAATACAACAAAGCCTAAAGCAAGTTCTTGAAAACGCACATCAAACTATTGAAGAAAAATTTAGCTATACATTTAAAAGTTCTACTCTCGGTGAATTGAAACAAATTAATCAAGAAATTAATAGACCGATCGCAGTTCAACTTAAACTTATTAACGCGCAAATAAAATCATTATTGCATGAAATCGATCAGCTAACAGATATAAATTTAATCAAAGACCCAGTAAACAATTTAAAAACTTTAATATCAAACGAATTGATTGGTAAACTTACTTCAGATCCAAGCCTTAAAGAAATCGGCAAAGAGTTAGATGAGTTTAAGAAACTATTGACTGCTTACCCTAACAATAAAGCTGAGCTATCTGATCTAAAATCAAATCTAAATAAGCTACTTCAATCCACTGAGTCATTCGATAAACTTCTAGAACTTTCAGAAAACTTAAAAGATTTAAGTCTAACCCCAAGCGACTCAGTGAAATTTAAAACTCTTACAAACTCACTTGAAAATATCATAAAATCCTTACTACCTTCATCTCTCAAAAATGAAGCATTAAATGAAATTGAAAATAATAAAACTCTAACTGAAGCTTTAAGTAAACTTAACGTGTACGGATCAAAAGCAATACCAAATATCCTATCAAAAGAGATTGAAAGCTTACTAAGTAAACAAAGCGCTCTTAACCCAGAAATTAAACCGATAATTGATTTAATTTTCCAACTAAATCAAAGTGAATTGACAAATTCAGATAAAGAAGTTCTAAAGCAACTTGCAGAATTAGTGGTAAAAAATTCTGGTAAAATGAATGAAAAAGACCTTGCGGAATTAAAACAAGCTGTAAAAAATCTAATTAGCAATCAACATGAAACAAACGCCAACCAGCAAACTAACAGTTCAATGTCAAAAGAAGTCTTAAAACAATTTGAACAAGTGATTAAAGGACAAGAGTTTTTAGCCAAACTTAATCCTTTGATGAATGCAGCAGGTGAGCCAATAATGATATTATTTCCTGCAATTATGGGTGGCCTGCTAACCAACTTTCAAGCTAGTTTTTTTCCTCCAGTTAATGACAATCAGCAAAAAAAGGAAAAACACGAAAAGAAAGAGTCAGAAAAAGCGGTAATAAAAGTTAACCTTCCGCAGCTTGGGGAAGTGAAAGTAGAGTTAAACCTTAAGAACGAGGAGACAGAGATAGTTTTCTTAGTTAAAAACTCCCAATCAGCAACATATCTTGAAAAAAACTTGAATAAATTTGAAAAACATCTTTGTAACTCTGGATTTACTAGTAAAACCCTAACAGTTAGATCTGATAAGAAAAAAAACGAACTTCCTAATTGGTTAAATTCAATTATTGCTGACGCTGGAATAATTGCTTAAATCCTAAACCAATTTTTACTGTTAATTTTTTTACAATACTAAGGATTTTTCTTACAAAAGAGAAACTAGAGTCTCCTTTTTTT
>JAGRAS010000224.1 GCA_020434465.1 Bdellovibrionales bacterium
TATTCGTAGGCAGAAAGAGGAAATGAGCCGTCAGCAAAGAGAGCTTGAAGATTTGAAGCGTCAAGAATTTCACAATAAGTCACTTAAAAGGTTTGAATAGGAGTAGAGGAGATGAAAAAACTGATTTTTATTTTAGGTTTGATAAGTTTATTAATGACAGGGTGCTCTACAGAGCCAGGAGAGACAACTGGTATGGGAGCGGCAACTGGTGGCGCTATTGGGGCAGGGCTAGGGGCTTTAATCGGTAGTAGCTCTGGAGATTTAGGATCTGGCTTATTAGTTGGAGCAATAGCAGGTGCTGCAACAGGAACCGTTGCGGGAAATTATCTTGAAGCCCAAGAAGATTTAGTTGACCATCAAGATAAAGTTATTGCTAGAAATGCTAATCAACTTCAACACACTAGAGGTGAATTAAGAGATTTAAGAAATTATAATGAAGATCAAGCCAGGTTCAGCGGAGATTTTTCTGATACTAGGAATCAAGGGTTTTCACAAGCATCTCCACCGCAACCAGTTCCACAGTTTCCTCAGGAGAATATGATCAAAGAATCTACTATTGTTAATCCAACTTCAATTAATCCTTACTTAAATCAACAACAACCAAATATGTTTAAACAGCCGCAAAGTGTAAGAGTAAATTTAGGTGAGACAGTTAATCCGCCTCAAGCTGTTAATACAGTTCAGGTTGTTGCAAGGTCAGTTCCCCCTCTGCAAAATCAAGCAACTAATGAATGCCAAGAAGCTGAGATGGAGATTTCAAAGATAAAGTCAGAGACTGAAACTGCAGATCGCCTGTTCCATTACCGTAGAGCTTTGAGATTATGCCCAGATAATTCCAAGTTTCATAACGCTCTTGGTGAAATCTATCTGAGTCTTGGAAGAAAAGCAGATGCAGAATTTGAGTTCAAAGAATCTTTAAGGCTTAATCCAGAAGATTTGTCTGCTCAAAAAAACTTATCAACACTTACTCTTAATGGTTAAAATAGATGAAATTTAAAATACAAAAGACACTACTTCTAATTTGTGCAATTAGTTTTGTTGCTTGTGAGAATTCTAATATTGGCGCAAGAGAAAAAGGAGCTGTAAGTGGAGGTTTGTTAGGAGCTGGGCTTGGAGCGATAATTGGCCATAAAACTGGCGAACCAGGGGTTGGCGTAGCAATTGGTGCAGCTGCTGGATTGCTTGGAGGTGGTCTAATTGGGAATGAAATTGATAAAGAAGACGCCAGGCTTAATGAGCGTGATAGGATGATTGAAGACCAAGAAAGAGTTCTTCAAGAAAATAAAAAGATTATAGAAGAGCTACGAAAAAGAGGGGCAGATGTTAGAAGTACTGATAGAGGTGTTGTAGTTAACTTGCCAGATGTTTTGTTTGAATTTGATAGCTATCGGCTTACCTCTGAAGCAAGAGATACTGCAAAAGATATAGCTGATGTAATTGCTGGAATAGATAACCGTAATGTTTCTGTTGAAGGACATACTGATTCTGTTGGTAGCCTTGAATATAATGAAAAACTTTCTTTAAACCGAGCGCAGGCAGTTGCAGATGAGCTTGTTGTAAACGGTATTTCGCGATCGCAAGTTAGGACTTATGGTTATGGAGAAACTGCACCAATTGCTACTAACAAAACTGAATATGGTAGAAAGCGAAATCGAAGAGTAGAAGTTATAATCGAAAATTCTCGTTAGTAAAAAGAATTTCTATTCAAAAAAATTCCGCAGTTGAAATTTATTTTACTACCTCAATTGCATCAGGGGAAAAATATGATTGAGTTCCATTATCCCAAAGCACATTAATCATTCTTCCTTTTTCACTAGTATCACCAGAGGTGCTAGTTACTTCCTCTCTAATCTCTTTAACCACTCCTAAGCAGCTAGGCCCACTAGTTCTACGAACACGATCGTTAACATTTATCTCTGATGTTTTGTTAGTATCTGTAGCCATTGTATTAGTGTTCTCCTATAATTTAATCAATATGTATCAACAAAAGACTTACCGAATTTTGGCGATTTTACAAGCTCTTTTTATTCTAGCTTTTATTCCCTTTGCTAGAGAAATAGAGAGAGTCTTTTTACAGGTATCTAGGTTTTTAGATTTAAGTCCCAGAGCGCTGCTTTATTTAGGATTGATGATTACTACTTTGCTGTGGATTTACATAGAAAGAATCAATTTTAGAAAAACTAATATTCAAGCCCTGTTTATAAGTGGATTTTTTTTCTTCATCTGTCTCTATCTTGTGCAAAGTAATGCTGAGTTTTTTCACATTTTTCTCTACGCACCGCTTGCAATATTTACTTACTTTGCTTTTACATTTTACATACAAAAAACTTACATTTGTAAGACATTTCTATACTGTAATTTAATTAGCTTAGCTGACGAACTTTTACAGGGTTTGCATCCAGAGAGATTTTTTGACTTTCAAGATCTGCTTTTAAATTGCGCTACAATTGCATTTGGGCTGAGCTTAGTTTATTTAAGGCAAAAATCTAGCTAGCTGTATATGTAAAAACTCTATTATTATTAGTTGGTTAAGAGCAAGAATTGTAGCTTGAATGATGAAATAACAGATAAAATTAGATCAGAGCTTGCAAAGACGTGCAGAATTTATCAAGCAGTTGCACGTTTCAGTCGATAACACCTACATAAGGGCAATAAAGCTCATATAACATAAAATGCCGAGAATTAAATTTTAGATGGCGTCTAATTAGTTAGTTGATGCATCTGAAACAGTAGAGCGAAGGTTTTTTGGCATAATGTGAAAAGCCTTTTCGAAACGGTTTTTTGAGGGCTCGAGCTATGGGAAAGCAGAAAAGTAAAAGCGATTCTAATTTAACTTGCTCATTTTGTGGCAAGGGACAAGAGGAAGTAAAGAAGTTAGTCGCTGGTCCTGGTGTTTACATCTGTGATGAATGTATAGATCTTTGTAATGATATTCTCACAGAAGAACTAGAAGATGGTCCTGAACTAGGCCTCGCATTAAATGTACCAACTCCAAGAGAAATTCTAGAAAAGCTAAACGAGTATATTATTGGCCAAGGCCATGCTAAAAAAGTTCTATCTGTAGCAGTTCATAATCACTATAAAAGAATTAGAAACAACCAGCTTTCACGAGCTGATGTTGAGTTGCAAAAATCAAATATTATGCTTCTTGGTCCCACAGGCTCTGGGAAAACTTTGCTTGCACAAACGCTTGCAAGAATTTTAGATGTTCCTTTTACAATCGCTGATGCTACAAGTCTGACAGAAGCTGGGTATGTTGGTGAAGATGTGGAAAACATAATTGTTAATCTACTTCAAGCTGCCGAGTATGATGTTGAAAAAGCTCAACGCGGAATAGTTTATATTGATGAGATTGATAAGATCGCTCGTAAGAGTGACACACCTTCAGTAACAAGAGATGTATCAGGTGAAGGTGTTCAGCAAGCTTTGCTTAAGTTAATAGAAGGTACTAAAGCAAATGTTCCACCAAAGGGTGGTAGAAATCATCCTCAGCAAGATTTTATTCAAGTTGATACAAGCAATATTCTTTTCATAATTGGTGGTGCTTTTGACGGAATCGAAAAAATTATTGCACAAAGAATTGGTAAAAAAACCCTTGGTTTTGGAAAGAAGCAAACGGACAAAAAAACCGAGTTAAGCGCACA
>JAGRAS010000225.1 GCA_020434465.1 Bdellovibrionales bacterium
TATTTTTTTGATTCCATTAATTATCTGGTACTTAACCACAAAATTTTCTTGGAATCAGATTTTAAACTCCCCTGTAAGCAAACAGTTCTTACCATTAGTTGCTCTTTTAATATTAATTTTGGCTTCTTCTGTTTTTGGTAGAGCCCCGATTAATAGTTTTACTGAGGGTTTTAAATTCGGATTTTTGATTCTTATTATTCCAACTTTTTTTGAGCTTTCAAAATATAAAAATCCATTTTGGTTTATTTCTGCAATTGCAATTGGCCAATCTATCTCAGCTTTGCATACAGTTTGTGAAAGCGCTTTTCCATCTGTATTTACAAAATTTTTTCTCGGCGAAGTTACCGAAGCAGGCCAATTAGCCATTATGACTCCTTTGCTGTTTGGAATCGCACTTTACCTGCTGATTGTTAAACAAAATTCAGATTGGTTCAAAAGTGTAAGTATTCAAGGCATACGTGGTGCAGTTCTTTTTATTGCTCTTGGCTTATTTGCCTTTCATAAATCTTTTAACTCGTCTAATGAATATATTGCCATTTTTTCTGCTATAATCTTAGGCTTTTGTAGCTGGTCAGTAATAACTGGTTTTCGCAGCCTTCTAGAAAACCCGCTTGAAATTGGGTTAAAGCTGCTGTGCTCTACTGTTTTTCCATTGATTGCAGCAGCTTTATTAATCAATCTAAAACGGGGCCCTTGGCTTGGAGTTTTCTGTTCTCTGTGCATATTAGTAATTCTCTATGAAAGAAGATTACTTGTTCTCATGCTAATATCTTTTTTGGCGGCTTGGCTTATTGACCCAATACAACAAAGACTCACGGACTCTTATGCACATTTTATGATTGCAGGAGGAAGAGGTGAAATTTGGGAAATAGGCGCTGAACTTTTATTAAAATATCCAATTGGTATCGGATATGAAAACAGCCCTTTACTTAGAAGTTTTTCACAGCAGATTCCCCCGCAATTAACACATTTCCATAGTAATTTTATTAATATTGGTGTTGAACTTGGCTGGCTTGGTCTTTTTATTTACTGTTGGTGGATTTTTGAGACTTGTAAGTTTTTGTTTAAAAATCTAAATCAAAAATTATCACCTGGGATTGCAATTTCTGCTGCTTTGTTTTCCTGGCACGTTGCTGGCTTAGTTGAGTATAACTTTGGTGATAGTGAAGTTGTTATCTTAGCGTTCATACTCGTTGGCTTACTGCCTCAGGCGCTTAAAACCAGCAATAATGACTAAAAACTTATAATAAATATTTCTGTCGCCCGATGGACTATAAGTTTCTTAATCTTTTTAATAAGGCGATATCGTCCTTCATTAAACTTCGGATCTCCAGAAGATCTTGCCTTATTTTGTTGGCTTCTTTTGCTGAAAGCTTAGCTTTTAATCTAGCTTTTATAGTCTGCGGGTTTAGCCCACGGCTAGAAACTGGTGTTTGCGGAGCTACCCCAACTGGTTTACCGGTGTCCAAATAAGCATCCAAAGCTCTGTCTCTTTGTTGAATTAATCTTTCGACCTCTAATAAATCTTTTCTAAGAGGCTCAAGATCAACGCTAAAAGCGTAGCTTCTTCTTAATGAAGCTTTAGGCTCTAGATATTTATTTTCTAAAGCTGCTGACTTGCTGCTAGCATCTTGTTGAACAGATTTTTTTAAAGAGATTAATTCAGCTTGAAGCTCAACAATTTTAGATTTTGACTCAGCTAACTCAGTTTTTAACTGTGAGTTTTCCTTTTCTAATTCTTGATTATGTTCTACCGCTTTTGACTCTGAGCCTGAAATTTCCTGATTACCAACAGCTAATAAATTTCTCTCTTCAACTTGTGGATTAATTTCTCCAGTTTCTTTTATACGGTCAATTGCTTCAACCTTTTCTTTAACTTCATCTTCGAGGCCAATAATTCTTTGCTTAAGAGCGTCATTTGTAACTTCTAACTCAGCAATATAATCTACTAGTTCATTACCAGCAGCATCTACCCTGTAAGCCCTGCCGTCTGGCAGTCTCCCTCTCTTAGCGGTATCTTCTGCAACAGAGATACCAGAAAGAGCAAGCATAAGAACGAATACTTTCAAAAATCTTTTCATAGGAAGAATATTGTAATTCATTCTTATTACCTTAGCATATAATCCTAGGAATCTCGTAGAGTCATTGTTAGTTAACTTTTAAAACTACAGAACCCCAGCTTAAGCCAGCACCAACTACTGCAAAAACTATGTGCTGACCAGTTTGCATACTATCCCACTTGCCAGCAAGCACAGCTGGTGCGCTTGCACCTGCTTGATTACCAATATAAGTGACATTGTGCCAGTGGTTTGAATCCGGAATTTTTCTATTACGACATATCTGATCGAGCATTGTTTTATTGGCTTGGTGGCCAATAAAAATATCTCTATCCCAATCTATATCGAAATTGTTTTGTACTTGTTTGATTAGTCTTACTGTCTGGCGCACAGAAAAGTCTCTAACAGCTCGGCCATCTTGATGAAAATATCCATGGGTATCTACGATAACTGCCTGACAACGCGTAGGATCAGAAGTGTAAAAAGACTGTAAAACTTCTAAACGCCCTTCTTTACAAGTGGAAACAACCCAAGCAGCAGCACCGTCTCCCCAAATTGCACCATCTGTGCGATCACAATAATTAACTTTTGTCGTTAATGCTGCTGTAGATATACACAATATATATTCTGGTAATACTGATTTTTTAAAATTACTTAAAAAATCTATGTGTAAGGCAAATACTGGGCAAGCAGTAAAAACTTCAAATGCAGGGCATGACAAGCCTAATTCATGAGCAACTCTTTCAGCTTCACAAGGCACTGTTGCAACAGGAGTACAGTTATTCATTACAATCATACCAACCTGTGAAAGTTGAATTCCTGCTCTTTCGACAGCTTGTTCACAAGCTCTCACAGCTAAGTCCGTGGTTGTGTATTTTGCGTAATCCTTTGCTTTAGTAGGATCCTGATTTCTTGTTTTTTCAATATAATCAAGAGGCAACACAGATCTGCGCTCCTTAATGCCAATTTTCTCTATAATCCACTCAGCATTAGTCCCAGTACCTAAATTTTCTAGAAATTCATTGCTAATAATTGTATCTGGATGAAAACAGCCCATTCCTAAAACGTACATTAAGATCTCCTAGTGTTTCTCCAATAAAACATATCCAGCGGCAACAGCGCCTTCAGCTAAAGCACAAAGTAGATTATCGCCTTGCTTAATCTGATCATAGTTTTCTGACAAGGTACACACAGAACCTGCTGATAATATATTTCCAATTTTAGAGTTTTTAAGCACCTGTTCACTTTTTAATTCTAGCTTATTTATTAACTTATCTTGAGACTCTGCAGCAAAAGATCCTAAAAGTATTTGAGGACTTTCTAACTGATTCTTCTTAAGGCATTCAGAATAGATTTTTGCAACTTGGTCGTTTGATCTGTCAATTAAAGCATCTTCTTTAATTTTAGCATGACCAAAGATTGAAAAATTTATTAAGTCACTCCCTTCGCTACTTCCAAAGTAAAAAGCATCCTTAATCGAAAAAATGCCGGTTTTTTTAACTGAAAAAACAATAGCAGCTGCTCCATCTCCAAAATAAAATCTTTCCACACCATC
>JAGRAS010000226.1 GCA_020434465.1 Bdellovibrionales bacterium
GAACCAATTTCTGAGAAAGATATAGTTTCTACAGGAATAGTAAGTAAAAAACTTTGGGATGAAGTTAGAGAGTGTAGTTTTGCACTATTTCAATTTGGACAAAAAGAAGCTGCTAAAAATGGCCTGATTTTAGTTGATACTAAATATGAGTTTGGTATTTTAAATGGAAAACTTTTACTTGTTGATGAAATCCATACGTCTGATTCGTCAAGATATTGGAAGGCTAAGACCTATGAGAATCTAGTAGCCTCAGGAAATGAGCCTGAGATGTTAGATAAAGAACCAGCCAGGCGTTGGTTGATATCTCAAGGCTATATGGGTGAAGGAGAAGCCCCGTTTATCTCCGACCAAATAAGACTAGATTTTTTAAATCGGTACATTGAAGCATACCAGTGTATCACAGGAGTAGATTTTGTTCCCAATCAAGAAGAGCCTATTTCAAGAATCGCAAAGTCTTTAAATTTAGCTCATTGCATCTAATGGATCAGTTTCGTCTGTGAATACTTCTGTACCATCACTTTTAGTGTCTCCATCAGTATCAGCAACTTCAGGATCAGTTCCATATCTATTAGTTTCAAAGAAGTCATAGATACCATCTGAATCTAAATCTTTTCTACTCTTAGCCATTTGCTTTTGGGCCGTTCCATTAATAAATTTAGTTAAGAAACTAGCAATTTTTGTATAGCCTCGAGCCGTTGGATGTAATCCGTCTTCTCCTACGATATTTTGAGATAGTTTATCAAATCTTAGATAAACCGGAAGTTTTGCGCCTTTTTGCTTTAATAAAAGCCTATTTACTTCACGAATAAACGGAGCTTGAAAGCTTCTTTTTGTTGGTAAAAGCGCGCTTACAAAAATCTTCGGTGCAGCATCTGCACGATCATCAACAAGATTACTTTTCAAGAACTTAACAAGTCGTTTAATGTTTCTTACAACCATTGAGGGTTGCACTTTTTGCCAATAGTCGTTTCTACCAACATCTATGATCATGATATCGGAGTTAATAGATCTGTTGTAAGTTGTTTTATGTCTTGGAAGGAAGCGTTTAAAATTACTTAGTAAGCGAGCTGTAGTTACGCCATTAACTCCGGTTTCTGTAAATCGAAAGTTCGCAAAGTTATCTTCGACCCTACCAACATAGCCACCTTTACTTTTTGAATCACCAACGCCTTTAACAAAGCTGTCACCAGTGATTGAAATCTTTCCTGCTTGATTACAATTGTAGTCAATCAGGCCGTCTATTAACGGACATGCGTTAGCTGTGTTAATTGGTTGTAATAAGCAAAAACATAAAACTGTAAAACTAAGTGTACGTAACATTCTAAAAATTCCCTTCAATAAAAAGCTTTGGCTATTAAGCTAATAGCCTGCGTATTATGTATAAATAGCATCGATTTATAAAGCCCATTACTAAACAACTGAAAATATTAGAGATTGTTAGATTTATTTTAATCAATAACAGGCTGGCTGTGAGCAGTCCTTCGGGTTATTTTTTTTGCATGTACATTGTTCTTTGGATAGCTGTATCACTTGCAGTTGGTTTTTATATTTGTCAGCCAGTAATGGATCCTGACTTATGGTGGCACATTGTAGTAGGCCGATGGATTCTTGCCCATGGATATCCGCCAAGCTTTGATTATTGGAATTTATTTGCAAACGGTAAACCTTGGGTGGCTTATTCTTGGAGCAATGAAATTATTTATGCCTTTACTGAATTAAAATTTGGAATAGAAGGACTAGCCGTTTTAAAACTTTTACTTGCAGCTTTGCTTTCAGTTTCTCTTTTCTGGACCTTCTCAAAGGTAGCAAAAGATTGGTTTTTTGGAGCTTTGCTTGGAATTTTTGCTACCACTGCATGTCATAATCATTTTGTCTTACGCCCACAAAGTTTTATTTGGATTTTGTTTGCGTACTTGATCTATCTAATTACAATTGCTGATAGGGAAGGTTGGGATCGAAGAAAGCTAATAGTACTTTTTGTTATTTTTTCTCTTTGGGCAAATACTCATATAACCACTATTATTGGGCTTGGAACATTATTTCTTTGGAACCTAAATAGTTTTAATCTGCGCAAAATAGCATTGCCACTAGTAGTTGCCTTTTTAGGTACTTTAGCGACTCCATATTTTGGAAAAGAATGGATAATATTTTTCACTAAATCATCACACCCTCTACAATTAACCTCGATTGCAGAATTTTCCCCTGCTTCAATAATGCAATTTGCCACTGGATTTCTGCTGATATCGATTACTGCTCTATTATGTTTTGTTCATAAAAAGCCAGCGCAAATTGGATTTGGCAGAACAGTTTTTTTAGCGGGATTAACGCTGTCAGCCTTAGGAGTAGTAAAATTTTTGCCGATGGCTGTTATTGCTATCTGTTTTTCAATTGCAGATTTTTGGGCAAGTTCTGAAAACAGCAAGCAAGATCTCGGATCTTTTGCCGAAGGTTTAGTGAGATTTCGAGAATTTGTTGCTACAATCCCAAAAGAAGGCTTATGCTTTGTTTTTCTTGTTATCGCTTTTATAAATGTTTTAGATGTTATTCGCACACCGCTAGATCTTACAAAAACCCCTAAAAATTCAGTTGATTTTATAATTGAAAAGCAACTTCCAGATCCTATTTTAAATGAATTTGGCAGAGGGGGTTATTTGATTTATCGATTTAGTCAGTTAAATGGCAATCCCACCAAGCTGGTTGCAATAGATGGTCGCACAAACGTTGTGCCGCATGATGTAATGACTAAGTTTATGAACGCGTTTACTGGTAAAGCAAATTGGCATGAGTATTTAGATTTAGTAAATCCACAAACTATACTTTGGAGAAATGATAGTCCGCTGATTTCAATTCTTAAGAATGGAAATGAGTGGTGCCGTATTTATCAAGAAGGATCGGATGAGTTTGGCTACTCTGTTTTAGTAAAGAATTCTTGGGTAGCAAAACATAAAGATTTTAAATGCAACTAGTCTTTATAATATAAAAACTTTTTAAGTATTTTTATGTCCGATTACAATTGCTCTAAGTGGAGCCGGATAATTTTCAACTGTTTTTGTTAGATCATTTTTATTTAAGAAATCTTCTAAGCTTTCATCAGGCGAAAACTCAGTGCGCCTTTGCTCGGCAAAGCAAGAAGGATCGATCGAAACTATTTCAATTTTGCTAAAGCCTACTCTGTGCAACCAAGCTTTTAAACAATTAGCGGTAGGAATAAAATAAGCATTCCTCATCTTAGTGTATCTTTCTTCAGGGCAGAGAGCGATTGGCTCTTCACCAGGTATCACCATGCTTTCTAAAATAAGTCTACCTTTCGGTAATAATGCCTCAAAAAGCGCTCTTAGGGCAGAAAGCGGGTCTTTTTGATGATAAATTACGCCCATGCATATGATTAGGTGAAATACTTTTGGAAAAAGATTCATTTGGTTTATTCCAAGCGGTTCGAAAGCAAGTTTGCTACTTTGTAAATATCTTTGAAGTAAGAAAAACTGATACATACAACGAATAACGGGATCCAAGCCCAATACAAAATGAGGCTCTTCTTTAAGTAACTTCATCATGAAGTAACCATTGTTACAGCCAACGTCTGCAATTCTTTTTGATTGCAG
>JAGRAS010000227.1 GCA_020434465.1 Bdellovibrionales bacterium
CTGCCTACTAGCAGTAGTATTTGAATTGTTTAAATTACTACAGAAATGCCCTCTAATACGCATTAGTTCAATTCTGGACTCTAAATGCCCATGCTCGCTTAAGCTAGAAATTATATTATTCATTGCATCAAGTAGGGAATGAAAATCTTCTGGAGTGATTTCTTTTCTATGTTCTTCAGCAGCAACTGTTTTCATTAAAAGCGAAAGAGAAGGAGAATATCGGATTAGTTTTTCTAAACTCCCTTTTTGGTAACTTGCAGCAAATTTTCTTATTTCACGAAGTTCAATGGTCTTTAATTGATCAGATAAGTGTTCTGTTAAGGTGGGCTTACGCGCTTCAATAAAAGCAAGAGGGTCAAAGTCTCTATTGGAATTAATTTGTCTGTGTCTTTTTTCTTGTGTTCCAAAATGGGAATGAGTTTTGGCTTTGATAGCTTTTTTTATTATTCGAGCTTCTTCTAGATCAGATTTTAATCTTGGTTCACAATTATCAATTAGAGGGTTTTGAGCAATAAATTCGTCAAGTTTTTTTTGAAATTCAAAAAAACTTCGTTCAAGACAATTTACGTCAGTAATTAAACTAGGGCTAATGCGCAGCTCAGGTCTGAGCTCAAATTCTAAGCGAAGCGCTAAATTTGGTGCAGTCATAGTTTTATGAAATCATAATTTTAACTCAAAAGAATTATTTTGATGAATGTTTTTAAAAAGCCTTATTTGCTGGGCGTTAAGAAGTTCCTTGTTTGCCTATGCAAAAATTAACATCTTTCATCTAAGTCTTTAAAATACTTATAATCTTTACTATGCAAAAAATGCATCTTTCTATTGTTCTTATGAATCAAACTAAGCACAGGCATATAATATGGATCCGCTAATAATTATCTTTCTATTCTTCTTTGGAGCTATAATTGGCAGTTTTTTAACGGTTTGCATTTATCGAATTCCTTTAGGCCGAGAAGATATTCGTGAAGAAATAATAGAATCAGGCCAAGAAATTCCAATTCCAGATAGTATTCAAAATCAAGGAAATTTAGGAATTGGATTTCCTAAGAGATCATTTTGCCCTGAATGTGGTGGGCAGCTTGCCTGGTATCATAACGTTCCACTTTTTAGTTGGATGCTTCTAGGTGGGAAGTGTGCATTTTGTAAATGCAAAATTCCTTTCAGATATTTTTTAGTTGAACTGCTCACAGCAAGCGCTGCGCTACTATCATATTTTTATTATGGAATGAGTGTCGAAGCTTTTTTACTTTTTGTTTTTCTATCTTCTTTAATCATAATGAGTTTTATTGATATAGATTATTATATTTTACCAGATATATTCACGATTAGTGGAACAGTTATTGGCTTATTAATTGCCACAGTAAACCAGTTTTTCCCTTTGCTAGGCAGGCCATTTTCTGCAGGCTTGATTGATGCGTTTTTAGGTATTTTAGCTGGCGGAGGAGTTCTTTATTTTGTTTCTGAAGTTTATTTTAGATTACGCAAAGTCGAAGGGCTTGGGATGGGAGATGTAAAATTACTAGCTATGATTGGCGCCTTATTTGGCCCTGAAGCTGCTGTTTATACGATAATGGTCGGTTCAATTATTGGGACAGTTTTTGGAGTTGCTATAATTATTTTCAAAGGCAAAGACTTAAGTTATCACCTTCCTTTTGGCCCATACTTATCTGTTGCTGTAGTGCTTTACTTATTTACTGGTTTTGAAATTGTAGTGAAGTTTACAGAGTCTATTCAGTATTTAATCAATTTAATTTAAGAAGATGGATAAAAAGCCTAGTTTTTCAGTTTTGATTGTTGATGATGATGCGAACTTTTGCTCAGCAATTCAAAAAAACTTAGAAGGCTCAGGGTATATTTGCTCTTCAGTAAGAGATCCTTTAGTTGCTTTGAATTTATTAAGCAGTCAGAGCTTTAATATTATTCTAGCTGATTTAAGAATGCCGAAAATTGACGGTTTAGAATTTATTCAAGCCTGTAAAGAAAAATGCCCAAGTTCAGCAATCGTTTTAATGACAGGCTTTGGAAATCATCAACTAGCACTGGAAGCAATGCGTGTTGGCGCATACGACTATTTGCCTAAACCTTTTGAAATGGTGGATTTAATTTTCACCTTAAAGAAAATTGAAGAACGTGAAAGTTTAAGGCAGGAAAATACCGAATTAAAGACCGAGCTGCAGATGCGATATAGCTTTGCAAACATTATTGCTAAAAGCGATAAGATGAAAAATATTTTTGATACTGTGAAGCGGCTTTCTTCATTTAGCACAACAGTATTGATCGTTGGAGAATCAGGAACAGGTAAAGAATTACTTGCTCGCGCAATTCATCATAATTCACCTCGAAGAGGTAAACCTTTTATAGCAATTAACTGCGGAGCGATTCCTGAAAGTTTGATGGAATCTGAACTTTTTGGGCATAAAAAAGGCTCATTTACTGATGCTACTAGAGATAAGAAAGGTCTGTTTGAAGAAGCAAGCGGAGGCACAATTTTTCTTGATGAGATTGGAGAAATGCCACTCCATTTACAAGTAAAATTATTACGTGCTTTGCAAGAACAGCAAATAAGACGTGTTGGTGATGAGGAAGCAATTGATATTGATGTGCGAGTAGTGGCCGCAACTCTAAGAAACTTAGAACAAGACGTAAAGCAGGGCAGGTTTAGAGATGACCTTTATTACAGGCTTAATGTTGTAAATATTGAGCTTCCTCCTCTAAGAGAGCGCCCTGAAGATATTTCTGTTTTGATCGAGCATTTTCTAAAAAAAATTGGCAAGAGATTGGGAATTGAAGTTAAAGAAATTACCCCTGAAGCCATGAAGGTTTTATTAGATTATAGATGGCGAGGTAATATCAGAGAGTTAGAAAACTGTATCGAAAGAGCTATGGTACTTACAGATTCTGGAAAAATAGATACAGAATCTTTACCCGCAACATTGCTTGAGCAAAGCAATGAAGAAAAAGCCAGAAGATTTGTTGATAAGCTTGATAGTGATGATTTGTCGATTAAGAAAAGAACCAAGGCTTTGGAAATCGAGCTTATACTTAAGGCACTGGAGCAAACTAGTGGAAATAGAACACATGCAGCTAAAGTATTAGAAATTAGTCATCGAGCACTGCTCTATAAATTAAAAGAATATGGGATTGGGAAGGATTAGATATACTGATTACGTGCCAAAAATTTAGTATATTTTTGGCATATGTATCCTAGACAACTTAAGTTATTAACATCACAGTCTTTTTGGAGCTCGCGGAACAGGCAAAACAGAGCTTATCAAAGATAGGTTTTCAGCTAATAAATCAATCATGATTGATTTATTAGATCCAGAACTGAGTAATAAACTAAGTGCATATCCTAATGATTTTTTGCGAATTATTTTACCTGAACAGGCTAAAAAAGAATGGGTGATAATTGATGAAGTTCAGAAAGTTCCACAACTTCTAGAAATTGTTCATAGTCAAATTAGTAAGCAGAATTTTAAGTTTGTTCTTACTAGTTCAAGTGCAAGAAAGCTAAAGCGCGGAGCTGCTAACTTGCTTGCCGGAAGGGCTTTTGTTTTTAATTTATTTCCTCTTACTTATAGCGAACTAGGTG
>JAGRAS010000228.1 GCA_020434465.1 Bdellovibrionales bacterium
TAAAGCACCCTTTAAAGCTTCTTTATAATTTTCCATTGACTCTCCAATAGAAAAGATTCTTTTTAAAGCCAAGGCAAAAGCATCCTCTTTAGCCAAGGCTCGACTTACCTTTAAAGGATCTTCCAACTTTATAGTAGTTTGTAAATAGGAATTCTGGTAGCTAAGATTTAAAACAAGGTTGGTATTTTGACTATTAAAACAAAACTCTAACATAGAGATTTCTGCATAGTTTTGATTATCTACAGATGAAAATAATAGGACTATTTTACGCCCATCTTCAAACTCACATTCAAAGCCATTAGATCCAAGAGAACTTAGTGTACAACCCATACTATGCATAAGCCATCCAGCTAGCAAGTAAGAGGCTTTCAAATGACAACTTTTATTTTCTTTTGCTAAAATTTTAATCGAGTAAAGCTCTGACAGCTTACTCATAAGTACAGGTCTATCAAAAGCTTCTCGTAATTGCTCTCTCCATGGGCTTAAAGCTGCCCATCTTAAATCAACAAGATTTAGATTTTGAAGTAATAAACCATTAAAGAAATCTGTATTTGGATTTATCAATCGTGAGTCAAAAATAATTTTTTCTACCAGTGGCAAGTATGTGCTAAGCGAATTTTGCTTCAAATTAGCATCAGCAAGAATTAGCTCAGTTGGAATTCCTGGTATTCTTTGCGATCGTATAATGCTTGGAATTGCATTTTGCATACTAACTGGCGTTTTTAAACAAACTATTTCAGACGTATTAAGCAAGCCCTCACTAAGGTTTGTTGTATAAACAGCAATACTTGCTTCTATATCAGTTAATTCATCATCTAGTTCAATTAAAAAATATCTTGCTGGATGGCTTGCATTTAAAACTGTAAACACTTCTTCAAATACAGCTTTAGCAGCAAGGGATTGGCAGGGAAAAATAAAATTAAGACTGAACTTACTTTGTAGATTATCTCCATTATGATGGACATCCTGAGCTTGCTTAAGAGAAGCTGCAATTTGAGAAACATTTACTTTTTTGAATTTCAATTCAGATTTCATAAGATTTGCTAGAAATTATACTAGAGCTCACGCCAACGCCTTCCCTCCCTTAGCAATAAAGCTTCAGCCTCATCAGGTCCCCACGTACCAGCTTCGTAAAAATAAAGTGGAGCTCCTTGTTGATTCTCCCAGTTATATAAAATCGGATCTACAATACTCCAAGCAGCTTCTATTTCATCATTTCTAGCAAATAAAGTTGGGTCACCTTTCATCGCATCTAAAAGCAAGCGTTCATAAGCAGCAGGCGAAGGAACTGCAAATGACTCATGATAGTTAAAATCCATTATCACTGGTCGTACACGCAGTCTTGGCCCTGGCGCTTTTACAAATACTTTCATCGAGATACTTTCATCGGGCTGAACTTGAATTGTAAGAACATTTGGCTCTAAGTTGCCAACTTGACGACCCTTAAAGAGAGAGCTTGGCGGAGTTTTAAAATAAACTGCAATTTCTGTAATTTTTTTAGGCATTCGCTTACCACAACGAATGTAAATTGGAACATTAGCCCAGCGCCAGGAATCAATTTCTAATCTTATGGCAGAAAAAGTTTCTGTAATAGAACCAGCTGATACTCCTTGCTCATCTTTATAACTCGAAACTGACTGCCCATTAATAAATCCTGACTGATATTGAGCGCGCACAGCATAGTCTAAAACATCTTTTTGTTTGGCTTTTCTAACAGCACTTAAAACTTTAACCTTCTCATTTCTTATACTATCTGCATCACTGAGTGAATTTGGGGGATCAATACACAAAAGTGATAACATTTGAAGAATATGATTTTGAATAATATCTCGCGTTATTCCATGAGAATCAAAATAGTCAGCTCTAGATCCAACGCCAATATTTTCAGCTGTAGTAATTTGGATATGATCAATAAACTTATTGTTCCATAAGGGCTCAAAAATTCCGTTTGCAAAACGAAATACTAAAATATTCTGTACAGTCTCTTTCCCTAAATAATGATCAATCCTGAAGATCTGTTTTTCTGCGAAATGTTTACGCAACTTTAAATTTAGCTCTTTTGCACTTTCACCATCACTGCCAATTGGCTTTTCAACAATTACAGAAGATCTTTGGATCGAATTTACATCATGAAAAATTAAACCTTCAGCATCTAAATTAGCCGAAATTGGGGCGAATAAAGACGGCGCAGTTGCATAATAGTATAAATAGTTTGGTGTTTCTTTACTGCAAAGCGAATTAAGACGTTTTTTTAGTTTAGCAACCCCCTGCTGCTTATTTACATCTGCACTAACGTAAAAGATTTTTTTTGAAAACTCATCCCATTCCGTTTTTGAAATTTTTCTTCTTGAATGCTCCTCAGCAGCTTTTTTCAAACTCTTTCTAAAATCTTCATCTGACTTTTCAGATCTTGATACACCTAAAACAATAAAATCTGAGGGCAAATAAACATCTAAAAATAAATTGTATAGAGCAGGAACTAGTTTTCTATGAGTTAGATCTCCAGAGGCTCCAAAAATAATTAAAGCAGTAGCAGGTGGCTCTACTAATCTATTTTCACCAGTTGCGAACGGATTAATCATTTAAATTATGCTACGGCCTTTGACTTAGACTCCAGAGCATTTAACAGCTCTTGATAAGCATCAGCAAAAGCTTTAACGCCGGCAGTTTGCAACTCCAGCAAGAGTTCATCAAATGGTATACCCAAAGCTTTAGTTTTAGAAATCACCTCTTTTGCCTCTGCTAGCCCTGAATGAAGCTTAGGTTCAATTTGAGCCTTTTCCATTAATTTCTTAAGAGTGGCAGGAGGCAAAGTATTTACTGTATCCCTACCTGCTAATTCCTCTACATATAAAACTGGGCTAAAACTTGGATTTTTTGTCCCTGTACTTGCCCAAAGTGGCCTTTGAACATTAGCGCCTTTTGCAGCTAAGCTTTTGAAGCGATCTGTATTAAAAGAACTCTCAAAAAATTCATAAGCTAACTTTGAATTTGCTATTCCAATTTTACCTAGAAAAATATCTTCTGATGACTTATCCACCTCTGAAGAATTTAAAAGACGCTGAAAGGACTTTTCTACAATTGCTTCAACTCGAGAGACAAAGAAGCTTGCAACTGATGCAACGTTATCTAAACTTTTACCTTGATTAGCCCTCTCCTCTAAAGCTTCAATATATGCCTTAACTACAGTTTTATAAACTTCTAATGAAAAAATTAGAGTAATATTAACGTTAATTCCATCTATCAATAATTGCTTAATTGCAGGGATTCCCTCAACTGTCGCAGGAACTTTAATCATTATATTAGGCCGATCCAAAGACCCCCAAAGTTTTCTACCAGCCTCAATAGTTGCTTGAGTATTACTAGCTAAAAAAGGGCTCACTTCTATGCTTGCAAAACCATCAGCTCCGTTTGATTCTTCATAAATCGGCCTTAGTAAGTCAGCAGCAGCAGCAACGTCACTTAACATTAAAGTTTCACATATATCCTCTGTTGTGGCTCCAGTTGTATATAGCTGCGAAAGCTCAGTATCATAATCAGATGAATCAGCGATTGCATTTTTAAAAATTGATGGATTACTAGT
>JAGRAS010000229.1 GCA_020434465.1 Bdellovibrionales bacterium
TGTATTGTTTACAAATTCTGCTTGAAGCAAGGATGTTTTGCCAGTACCCCTTGCCCCAAATAGAAAAAAACTATTTGATTTTAACAGTTTAAGCTGGCGTATGATCATATTCTTAATATCGCTTCTATATTAAGAATATATTCTATCAGTAAAATTCATGTGTGTAAACAGTAAATCACCCCAGGCTAATATCTGACCATAATAATGAGAGTGCTAACAAAAGAGCGTGTCTTATAAAACCAGGATGATGATTAAAGAAAGATAAGTTAGATGCCAAATCAACCAAAGATAAGCCCTGAACAACTAGCTGCTAATAGAAAAGCTTTGCTAGAAAAGCTAGAAAAAAGGCTTCCCGACGCATCTGAGCAAGCTCCTGACTTATCTAACACTTCGCTAAGTCAAGCCACACTCCGGCTAAAAAGCATACTTGGAAATAACTATTTTGGCGCAGAAGATTATCAAGCAATTTTTAGAAGAGATGTTGATAAAGTGCCTAGAGTTCCAGCTAGTGTTACTCCTGAGCTCTTAAACAGTAAATGCCCAATGGCTGGGGATGGTCGCCTGATTAAAGACACTCATAGGCTTGTGCTTGTTCCAAGGCTGCTTGGGACTGATGAGTTTACAATTATGTGGCTAGAAGAGCATGCTGATAAGTATTCAGCAGAGAATAGCATGCCTCAGGCTTTTAAATCTAATGTTACTTGGTTTCACGAAAAAAAAGAAAATTTTGCACATATGCCAACTGGAAAAACCCACTGGGCACTCTTACCCATGCTGCCGGTGCCAGATACTTTTGAGAAAGATGACAAGCAGCAACTGAAGATAATGAAAGCTTTTCCAGACTATGAAACCCCTCATGCAATAGAAATGCTAGCAGGGATTGTGCTTCCCTACCTAAGAGATGCTCGTGGAATAGAAAACTATGATTACCCATTTAGAGACAAACATGGAAGATGTGAGGACAGAACTTCAGACGGCTCTTGCGTTGATGTTGGTGGTTTTGACCCGTCCGGCATCGGTGTCAGCTCCCGCTGGCATAAGAAACAATATATATTTTTGGGTCGCTGCTCTGCCCGGAAGCTATAATATTTCTATTCTTAATTAAGAAAAATTAGCTCTTAAAACTAATCCCTGCTATCTTAGCTGTCAAATGAGTTCGAATTCCACTTTAAATATAAAACGAGCTAAAGAGAATAATCTCAAAGACATTTCTCTTGAAATTCCCCATGACAAGTTAACAGTTGTTACTGGGCTTTCAGGCTCTGGAAAATCATCGCTAGCTTTTCATACTGCATATGCAGAGGGGCAGCGGCGTTATATAGAAACTTTTTCTCCTTATACTCGCCAGTTTCTGGATAAAGTAAAAAAACCAGATGCGGATTTGATAGAAAATGTTCGTCCTGCAATTGCAATTCAACAAAAAACAAGAGTTACAAACTCCCGCTCTACTGTTGGCACAATGACAGGTATAAATGATTTTTTAAAAATTATTTGGAGTAATTTATCACGCCCAAACTGCCCTAATTGTGGAATAAATGTAAAAAAATGGACGGCTAGAGATCTTGCTGAACACTTTAGACAACTAGCAAAAAAAGATCCAAATCAGCGTTTTTTAATAGCTGCCCCTGCTTCAATTACTAATACAAATAAACTTGCAGATGAGGTGGAGCGCTTTCTTACACTTGGTTTTAGCAGATTTTTTAATCCTAAATCATGCGAAGTGCAACTTTTTGAAGATTCAAATGCCTATGAATTAAGCCTTGATAATAAGCTTTTTTTAGTGCTTGATAGATTTGATTTAAATTCTTTTAAAGAAAAAAGAATTAGGGACTCAATCGAGCAAGCTTTTTCAATTGCTAAAGGTTCTTGTATATTAATAAATATTAGTGCTAATGCAAAAAAATTCTCAATAGAGTATAAAGACTTAAGAAATAAACTTTGCTCAGAAAGAAAATCTAACGCTAACTTTACTGTACTAGAATTTAGAAACTCTTTTTCTTGTTCTTTAAATAACTGGTCACTAGAAAAATCCCGTCCGGCTCTTTTTACTTTTAACCACCCTATTGGAGCCTGTAGCACATGTCGCGGATTTGGAAAAATTTTAGAAATAGATCCAGAAAAATGTGTGCCTACTCCCTCGCTTTCTATTAATGAAGGGGCTTTACAATGCTGGCAAAATACAAAAGCAAATGGGGCAAGAAAAAAACTTGCTATTTTTTGTAAGGAAAATGGAATAAATCTAGATACTCCTTGGAAAGAGCTTTCGTCTAAACATAAAGAATTAATTTTTGATAATAACTCAAAATCTTTTACTGGCATAAAGCAATGGTTTAAGCGCTTAGAGCCTAAGAAATATAAAGTTCATATTAGAGTTTTAATTTCTAGGTATAAGAGCCAGTTTGAATGCCCTGCATGCAAAGGTGCTAGGCTAAAACCTGGAGCTTTAGCTTATAAAATAAATGAAAAAACTTTGCCCGATATTTGGCGACTTTCGATTAAAGATTCATATGAATATTTAAGTGCATTACATTTAGAAATTTCAAAATCTGCGAATTTTTCTCGTGATATTAATGAAGCTTTTAAATCAACCTTACTAAGACTTGAATATTTAAAAGATCTTGGCTTGTCATATCTTACACTAGATCGCGAAGCAAGAACTTTATCTGGTGGTGAAACCCAGCGTGTTAACATTGCCGGGGCGATTGGCAGCGATCTTGTTTCAACTTTGTTTGTATTGGACGAGCCTTCTGTAGGCTTACATCCAAAAGACAGTACGCAAATGCTTTCTGCAATCAAAAATTTGCAGCTTAAAGGCAATTCTGTTTTGGTTGTTGAGCATGATCCTGAATGTATCGAAGCTGCGGATCATATAATTGAACTTGGCCCAGAAGCAGGTGATAAGGGTGGTGAAATTATTTTCAATGGTGCCGTTGATAAATGGCCTGGCTTGGATCTATCCGCAGATATTGCAAGTAAAATAACTGCACCTAAAACAAAATCTAAAGTTGTAGCAAAAAATAATCTAAACTTTGAAAAGCAGTTAAAAATAAAAAATGCAAATTCAAGAAACCTTAAAAATATAAACTTAGAAATTCCTTTAGAAAATTTTGTTTGTTTAACAGGCGTTTCTGGCAGTGGAAAAAGCACCTTAGTAAATGAAGTTATTTTTAAGTCTTATGAAGATTTTATAAATAAGAAAACCGCAAAAGGAAAAGTTGCTGGCTTTGATTTTTTAGATCAAGTTTTATTAATTGATCAATCAAGCCTTGCTAAAAGCCCGCGGGCAAATTTAGCTACATATTCTAAGATTTGGGATCAGATCAGAAATTTACTAGCACAAACTGAAAGTGCTAATGAACGAAATTTAAGCAAATCTTCTTTTTCGTTCAATGTAGATGCAGGGCGCTGCCCAGAATGTAAAGGCGCAGGTCAGATTAAAGAAGATATGCAATTTTTAAGCGACGTCTACTTACAATGCGATCTTTGCCTTGGCAAACGCTTTCAAGAAAGCGTGCTTGAAGTAAAATATAATGAAAAAAATGTTGATGATTTTTTAAACATGTCGGTTTCAAG
>JAGRAS010000022.1 GCA_020434465.1 Bdellovibrionales bacterium
ATTATTGGTTTTTGTAGTGGTACGGCGCTTACCCAAAATGATATTGTAACTGCTGCTCACTGTTTCCCAAGAGGAACTTCAGCTGTTGCTGTTTCTACGGGTGAAAGTTTGCTTACTAGTGAAATTGTTACAGTACCCTTAGCAGTTGTTAAAACACATCCTCAATATAGGCCTATTGGCACTATTTCAAATCTAGCTGCTTTTAATGATATTGCAATAATTCCTTTATCAAGAAATTTATCAGTAAGAACTATGGCTGTGCTTGGAAGTAGGGAGGTTAAAGCAGGTGATATCACTTCAATATTTGGTTATGGGCAAGATGAGACGGGGGACTTTGATGAGGATACTCTCTTCAGTGGTCAAATGGAGGTATTTGAAGTAACCGATGATCACATTCAGGCTAATTTTGATGGTGCAGGTAGTAACACTTGCAGTGGTGACTCTGGAGGCCCAATGACTCTAAATTCTGCCCTTATTGGAATCACCTCGACCGGTATAAATGTTGATTGTGCAGTGGGGGATGAGTCGCTTTTTACAAACGTGCAATCAGACAAAGTAATTGATTTTTTAACTTCAAATATACCTGATTTAAACGTTCGCTAAGCTTGCTTCAAATGCTGCTGTTGTTTTGATAAAAGCACTGACAAGGAGCTTACTTGATTCTTTGTCAATAACTTTACCTTCAAAAAGTTTAATACCATCTTTTTCATGAACCTTTTTTGCTTCAATAATAATTTTTTGGCCAAGTTTGAAAGATTCCGCAAGATATTCAATTTTACTTGCACTAAGAATTATATCAGAAGATTCAACATTCTTTATCGTTAGCAATGAAATAGTATCAGTAATAAACTCAAGGCCAAACCAAATGGGAACTTTGTTCTTATCATTTAAATTAGGATAATCAGCTTGTATACAACTAAAACATTCAATTGATTCTTCTTCTATTTGTGTTATTTTAAGTTTTATTTTTTCTTGCATTTTTCAAATTTCAAATAGTTTTTGCTGTAAAAAATTTTTTGATTATTGAATTAAAAGACTTTTCAACTTTTTCTTTGACTCGAGTTTTTATTTCACGTTGTTTTACTCTGTATGAAAAAATTTGGTCCATTGGTGTGAAAGATATTAAATCAAATTTTTGTGATAGAAGAATATCTTTATCCTGATAGTAGTCAAGAACATAATGTGTTTTATATAGATTGTTGATTAAAGCTCTTTTTAATTCATTACTTATTACTCTTATCTGTAAACTTTTCTCTCTCTGTATAGGATTTGGCAGTAAACTTATTAACAAGACAGCATCTTCAATTGAAAGTTTATCAACCGAAGAGTTTATATATTTACTTGCTGCTTCCTGTATCCCATAAACTCTGTTACCCCAATGCACGCAGTTTAAGTAAAGCTCTAAAATCTCATTTTTAGTAAAGTTTCTTTCAAGTTTTAGAGTGTAAATTGCTTCATTGAACTTTCTAAAAAAAGATTTTGTTTTAGGAAAAAAAATCGATTTCATAAGTTGTTGACTGATAGTACTCGCACCTCTTAACTTCCTGCCTTTAAATAAATAATCTAATAATGAGGTTTGTATTTCTTTGAAATCTATACCAATATGTTTATAGAACTTTTGATCTTCAACCGCTATGGTAGCAATCAGTAAATATGGTGAAATTTTTTTGATAGTTAAATGATTTGAGCTTTGCAAACCAATAACTCTTGCTTTATTTAATGAGTTAGCTCTGTAAAAAATTTTGGATTTTAAGTGATCAACAGGAGCCTTTGAATATATGTACGTGGCAAGAACAATTAAACAACTAATTGTAGAAAATACTGAGAAGAAGGTAAGTTTTCTTAAGTTTGCCATTATATGATTAAACAATACTTGTTAATGCAAACATTACATTAAACTACCTCATGCATAAAAGAAAATCGAAATTGAAAAAAATTGCTTTTATTATAACTATTGCATTAACAGTCTATTGTTTTTCTAATAAGACAAGAACTTTTCTTGAAAACATTTATATTGGTGCACCACCAATAATTTTATTCAATCAGCTAAGACCTTATTTGGGAGAGTTAAACAGTTCGGCTTGCTATCAAGCTTTAAATACAATCAAATTGCCATTTAGAAAAATGGCAGATAATCCAGAAGATATGCAAGAAGACTGTTTTTTTAAAGGCATGATCTTAATCAAGCATCCACTGAAAGAAAAGAGGCACATTAGTTGTAAATTAGCTTATGCGATATTTCAATACTATGAATATGTTCTACAACCTCTAGCTGTTAAGCTGTTTGGTGCAAAGTTAGTATCAATAACTGATAAGGGGGTAAGAAGTTGCAGAAATATGACTGGTCATAAATTTTTATTAAGTGAGCATGCTTATTCAAATGCTATAGATATAGTTGGTTTTGAGTTTGAGAATGGTGAAAATATATTAATCAGTCGTGATTGGGGAAGTTCTAATGAAAAAGGAGAGTTTTTAAAGTCTGCTTACGCAAAAGCTTGTAAGTTGTTTAATATGGTGATCTCCCCTAAATATGACGAGTCACATAGTGACCATTTGCATTTAGATATGGGATTATCAAAGGGTTGTTATTAAGCCTAATTTTTTATTGATTGAGTAATAAATTCTTAAAGTTTTTCGCCTAAATAATCTTCAGCTTTACCAGATGGCCTTTGGCAATCGAGATCTTCATCATTCTTACAACTTTTTGATGACTCATTCGAATTGCAATTCGAATTGCAGCAATCTGTATGTTCTTCAGTTGGATCAGTAAATAATTTTCTTGTAGTCATTGTAACCTTGAGCAAAAAATTAAATCTTATAATAAATAAGATGCTAGATTTTCGGTTTTGTTGCTAAAAACCTTAAGTTTTTAAAAAATTAAAAAAAAACAATGCAAAACCTAAGCAAACAAATATTCATTTAGCACTCGGCATGCAAAGTATCCTAGATGAACAAGATCCTAGAAATACTAGGGTTATTATATTCACAATAGATGTAGAAAGTGCAATTCCGGCAGCTCCAAATTCACGCATTAGAAGAATATTTAACAAAATATTAGCAATTACACTTATGAAGGTAGAAATCATTAAAATTTCATTTCGCCTTAGAGAAGAAATAAGTCTTACATAGACAAGTGATGCAGTATAAAAAGGCACCTGTAATACATACATAGACTGCACATTTGCAACTAATTTAGTATTTTCTATAGTAAATAGCCCTCGTTGATAAATTAAACTAACTAAGAACTCAGACCCGAAGAAAAATAAAAGAGTTGGAAACAAACTTATAAAAAGTACTCCGATAACAATTTTCTGTTGAAGGCTTTTAAGGGCAGAAAAATCATTAGACTCAACAAGATCTGAAAAGTATGGAAAAACAGAAGTACTAATAGCTGCTGCTGTAAGAAAAATTAAAACCTCTGAAATCCTTAAGCCGTAACTTAAAGCGGTTATACTGCCCTGGCTTAAAGAAGCTGCCATTGCTTGATCAATTAAAATCGTTGATCCCATAGCCGCTGAGCCAATCAACAAAGCAATTCCTTGTGGAAGAAGTCTTTTAAATCTTGTAGTAAAAAAATCCTGTTGAGGCAGGAAAATCCCACCAATTTCTTTTAAAACTAGCCCCGTAAGTATTAAAGCTTCAACCGCAAAACCAATAACTGTAGCGATTGAAATAAGCTGTGCAGGATTACTATTTTTAAGATTTAAGAAAATATAAACTACCATTGCAATTGGCATAGCAGTTTGCGAAAGAGTTGTGGTAAGAAATTTTTTCTTTGCATTCAGAAATGAACTTGAGATAGCAGAAAAAGATCTTATCCAAACAATGTGTGATAAAATTGAGAAGATTTGACTTGTTAATTGTAATTTATCTTCAGTAAATCCTGGCGCGAGGAAAGACAAAATCCAAGAATTAAATGAAACTAATATTAGAGAAAAAAATAAACTAATAATAAAACTACAAATAAGCCATGCATAAAAAATGCTACCATTTTTCTTTTTGTCATTTGCAAATAAAACAAACTCAGGAATTAATAAACTTTGAAAAACTGATATTAAAACACTGGATAGAAAAATTGGCACTGCAAGTGCCAAGAAATAAATATCAACATCATTGCTTATTCCGAAGCTCGCTGCTAAATATATATCTTTTCCAGCTGTAAGTGCCTTTGCAGCTATTGTGCATATTGCAACAAGAACTGAGTCTTTTATTATCTGAGATAATAATTTATTAATATTACTTTTCATTTACTTCATTGTAGGATTAATTAGAGTCTTAGGGAATCATTGAAATGGGGAGCAAATCATGGAAAATAACTTAGAAGCAATTTATGAGGAGATGCTTTCAAAATCCAAGACAATAGCTGTTGTTGGAATCTCTGATAAGTCAGAAAGATCGAGTTATGGTGTGGCTGAGTACTTATCTAAGTTTTACAATATAATTCCAATTAATCCGAATTTAACTGAATGGAATGGGATTCAAGTTTATCCATCTTTGGATGCTGTGCCTAGAGAATGTAAAATAGATTTAATAGATGTTTTTCGAAAAAGTGAATATGTATCAGAGGTTGTAGATCAGGCAATCAACAACAAAATCCCATACATTTGGATGCAATTGGGTGTAATCAATCAAGATGAGGCAGAGCGGGCTGAGTCCGCAGGAATAAAGGTAGTTATGGATGTTTGTATTGCTGTAATCCATAATCTATTGAAAGCTCAAGGAAAACTTAAGTAGTTCCAAATTCAAGCAACTTTTCCCTCTAAATCTCGAATATATAAATAAGAGAGATGTCATGGGGAATAGCAGAAAACGCAAACAGGCTTTAACGCGAGACGAATTAATTATTCAGTTTAAAGATTTTGTCCATTTTGTTGTTGGTAGGCTTATTTCAACAATGAAACTACCAAATAGCATGTTTGAAGAATTAACTTCAGCAGGTTATCTCGGATTGGTTGAAGCAGCTGAAAGATATGATTCTACCCAGGGCACAAATTTTAAAAACTATGCATTCCTTAGAATTAGGGGAGCTGTCATCGATAGCATTAGAAAATCATCAGATATATCAGGTGAAGCATATCGACATGCGAAAGCCTTTGAAGCTATTCAAACTTTGAGAGAGGAAGAGTCGTATGATCACCACAATTCAACAAAGCAATCAAAAAGCAAATTAGCAAAAGCATTAAATCATATAGCTAAAGGCGCTTTAGTTTTTCGAATTAACATGCCAACAGAAGAATTGGAAGAAGTGTACAATAGTGACTGCTCAAAAAATGATCCAGAGACACAACTAGAATTAAAAGAGTATTCAAAGAAAATCTTTAATGCAATGAAGAAACTTTCAGAAAAGGAAAGAATCATTATCGAGGAGTATTACTTTAATGACTATAGTTTTGCAGAAATTACGAAAAAGCATAAAGGCCTTTCCAAGTCTTGGGTTTCAAGATTACACAGTAAGGCTATAGAAAAACTACAAAATGAGTTGATTAGAAATGAAATTAGTTAAACTTTTGCCAATTTTTTTCGTTCTCATACTTTGCTCATGCAAGGAAGAAATAGTGCATAATCTAAATGAATTTGAAGTTAATAGATTAATAACTTCGCTTCATGAAATTAGTATAGATGCTGAAAAAATTAGACAAGCAGATGGCAAATGGACATTAAAGGTGGCAAGTTCTTCAAAATTAGATGCTTTAAACTATCTAAATCAATTAAGAATATTTAAAAGGAATAATGAAATAGAGATATCACCTCCAACTGTTATGAGCACACGAGAACAACAACGATTTCAATATGAACGATCCTTAAGTTTATCATTAGAAAACACCCTTAAAACTTTGGATGGAGTTTTAGATGCACGCGTACATTTAAATTTGCCAGTGATTGATCCTTTATTTGGGAAAATCACAGATCAAAACGAAAATGGAACAGCTAGTATTCTTTTAATAGCCAATTTGGAATTTCAAAACTCCGAGAAAGAAATAGCTTCTTTATTATCTGGAGCGGCAGGTATTCCGATTAATAAAATTTCAGTTCTTATTTCTGGCATTAAAAGAAGTCAATTTTTAAAGTCGGAAGAAGCTGAGACCATTAGCAATCTTTTTACTCCCTTAACTGATCCCATTCAAAAAGAGATTTTATATACAGAAATTTCTCCAGATACCTTTCAAACCAGTAAAGTCAAATTTGCTGAAAAAAATAAAACTAGATCTGTTACACAATACATAGATTTTTTTGTGGTGATTTTAATAATTTTCTTTTTGATTTTACTTGTTAAAGTTTTTTCAAGAAACCGAAAATTAAAAACTAGAATAAAAAAAGCAAAAGCAAAAAACGTTTTAGGAGTTAAGCAAAATGATTTCAAGCATGTTTTCTGAGATACAGCTTAGTAAATGGGAAAAAACTCTTTTAAGTTCAGCATTAATTGCTGGATATTCATTAACTGAGTTAGCCGTTACAGACAGAACAAAAGAAAAACTAAATGTTATTGCTGAAAGAATTTTAGAAATTCCAGATGCCTGGAGACAGGTTTATGGAAAACAAATTAAAGAGGAAATGAAAAAAGATGAACTCAGTAAAAGATTATAAAATCTTTGGGCTCGATTCTAAAAATTTGGAACTTGAATTATTTTTAGCTGAATTTTTATCTGATATTTTTGCCACGAAACTAAAGGTTTTATCTACTAATCAAAGAAAAATATGGGAACAAGGTGCCGAATTTTTTACTTTCAAACTAGGCAATGAAGATATCTATCTGAAGTTTAGCATGACAGAAGTTGGTTTTCCGTTTGAGTGGCTTTTATCAAGATTTGCAAAGGTTCTATTCGATTTGTCAAATAAGTATAATTCAATGAAAATAATAGAACCAGCAATAAACTTTATTCCAGCAATCGCATCTGAATTTACGGTGTTTAATGAAGACCTAAGCCAAAAATTATTTACAATAAGTGTTTTTATAAATGATACGATTCAACTAAAGAATATCGGAATGAAAAGTTCTTACGATTTTCATCCACTTGAGGATGATTTTTCTATTGATCTTAGAATATCTAGTTTTATTCAACTTAAGCAAGATAACTGTTTACCAAATAGTCTTAAGTTAGATCAGTTATCATATTTAGAACTTACTTTTGCAGAGCAAATCTTTTTTGCCAGAATTAATACTTGCATTTTTGAGAAAGGCACTACTGAATTTATTCTTGAAATAATGGAGGAAAAAATGAAAAAAACGAGTGAGTTAGCTTGTTCAGAAAACTGTCAGCTTGAAATAGTTCTAGGAACACTAAAAATTTCATTAAAAGATTTTTTATGTCTTAGACCAAAAACAAATATAAAATTCAATGCAGATCAAACCCTAGATGTTAAACTACTCTTTTTAGGCAGGCCATGGGCAAAAGCAAGCCTTAAGTTTGAAGAAGCAGGAGAAATCAATCTTGAAATTACTGAATTAGTCACTGAATTTAAACCTGAGAAGCAACAATTGTCTGAAAATCTCGATTACTTTTAAGAGAGAACCTCAAATTTAAGAAAGGAGCAGAAAATGTCAGTTTCGAATGTAAACAATAACTCGTCTTCAACGTTTGAATACATTGTGCCAGAGCCTGAAAGTAGTATCTCTAATACATTTGGAGATGTACTTCGTAGTGCTGCGTCTGTAGCCTCTACTGCAACTGGGATAGGAGGAGTTGGCGCAGAGATTTATACATTGCTTGATCAGCAAATTGAAGTTCAACGAGAAATGCAAACAATCACGATGCTTTCGAATATCGAGCGTTCAAAGCATGAAATGAAAATGGGTCCAATTAGAAATATGAGGATTAGCTCGTAATATCTTAAGGAGTGGGATGAAAGAACTTGTAATACCTGTTGGTTTACTGGCAATTATTGCAAGTATCTTAGTCCCTCTTCCTCCAGGTTTAATTGATATTTTACTAGTATTAAACTTAGTTTTTGCACTAAGTTTATTGATAACAAGCTTATATATATCTGAACCTTTAAAGCTCTCTTCTTTACCAACTTTATTGTTATTAGCAACTTTATATCGACTAGCACTTAATATTTCTACTACTAGATTGATACTTGGCAGTGGGAATGCGGGTGATGTTATTGAGGCTTTTGGTAATGCAATCACTTACGGGAACTTAATTGTTGGGGCAGTTGTTTTCTTGGTTATTACACTAGTCCAGTTCATTGTAATTGCGAAAGGCTCTGAAAGAGTTGCAGAAGTAGGAGCTAGATTTACTCTTGATGCATTACCAGGCAAGCAAATGTCAATTGATGCGGATGTTAGAGCAGGGCTTATTGACTTCGATACTGCACGGGAAAAAAGAAAAAACTTACAAATAGAATCTCAGTTTTATGGTGCTCTAGATGGAGCAATGAAGTTTGTTAAAGGTGATGCTGTAGCAGGGATAGTCATTACTTGTATAAATGTAATTGGTGGTCTAGCTGTTGGAATTTTTTCTCAAGGTTTAGATCTATCTGCCGCTGTTTCCAAGTTTACACTTTTAACAGTTGGAGATGGATTAGTCTCTCAAATTCCTGCTTTATTGAATGCACTGTCAGCAGGTTTGATTGCAACTAGAGTTTCTCGTGGTGATGGAGTTCCTTTGGCAGGTGAGTTATTATCTCAGCTAGGCCAGCTTAAACAAACAAAAATAATTGTTGGAGTCTCAAGCTTGTTTCTATCAGCTGCTCCAGGACTACCCACACTACCATTTTTTGTAATTGGTGTTCTCTTAATTTGTTTTGGAGTATTACCTGCAAAAACAAATGATAAAGACTCTCAACTTAAAAAAACATTTTCACCGGTTCCTCCAAGTTTAATTGAGTTACATGTAGAACCTGCATTAACACGCAAATTGATAAGCAATGGAGGCCTATTAAAACTTTCATCAGCACTGAGAAATAAGTTTTTTAATGAAGTTGGTATTTTACTACCTGAAATGAAAATTGAGTTTTTTACTGAGGACAAACAAGGAATAGAAATAGTATTGCGAGGTATTGATAGAAATAAATTACTTCTTAACTTTGAGGCAGAAAATTTTGAAATAGAACTTCAATTGGAAATTTTTAAAGTGTTAAAAGAAAAATCCGTAGAGCTCTTAGATGATAATTTAACTAGAAACATGCTGGATTATTATGAAACATATTATTCTGAGCTTGTAGCAAATGTTGTACCTGGGATAGTTTCAATAACCCAATTGACAGAAGTGCTTAAGGGTTTAATTGAAGAGGGAATCACAGTTAAGAATTTTGATTTGATTTTACAAGCTTTAGCTGAATCAGGCCATAAGGCTCAATCAGAAAGAGTAATGCTTGAAGATGTTCGTGTTGCATTAAAGCGTGCGATTATAGAAAAATACTTAGAAAATCATAGTTTGCAAGTTATTGCACTTGATCCAGGAATTGATTTATTGTTTTCTGAATCAGAACGTAAAGATCGACCAATTAACATTGATGTTTTGAGCTTGCTAGTTTCTGAAGTTTCAAAATTCAACTATCAACAAATACCAATTCTAACGTCAAAAAGCTCGAGAAGATTAATTTGGGAATGCTTAAACTTAAGAGGTTTGAATGCGATAGTTGTAGCCCATGAAGAAATTCCAAAGGAAATTAGTTTAGAGGCATCAGGTAAGATTTCACTTGAGGAAATTGAGGATGAGCAGATTCTGGAGGCAGTTGCATGAAATCTATATCTTTTATATTGCTTATTGCATTATTAGCATGTAGCCCAATAAGAAAGCAGGATAATTTAGTAAATAAGCACAAAGCTAATGAACTTATCGATATTGGAGTGATAAATTTAAGAAACTTTAATTTTGAAAAAGCAAAAGCTGCCTTTCAAGTTTCTTATAAATTAACGGCATCTGCACCCGCATTGGATGGTTTAGGTTGTGTAGCTTTGCTTGAAAAAAATTATAAACTTGCTCAGCAATATTTTTTAGATGCATACAAATTTGATTCTGAGTATTATTATGCTTTAGCTAATCTAGCTTTTCTTTATCAAACTCTTGGAAATGTTGATGCAGCCCAAGTTTTATATAAAAAAGCATTACAAAAGAATCCTGATAATTTTAGAGCTAGGAATAACTACGCAGGTATTTTAAGAAGTGATTTATCAGAGTTCTCACTTTCAAGGGAAGAACTTCAAAAAGCAGCGATTATTTTGGAGCATCCAATCGTAATGGCTAATTTAAATAGATCGGAGGATCAATGAAGAAATCAATAAATACAAAACTTAAAAGTTCACTAAAATTGAGCAAACAAAAAAGTTTAGCTGTAAAAGACATCATAAGTATCGAAGAAGAAGCTAACTTTGAGTCTCTTGTCTGTTGGGATGAAGTAATTACTCAACTTAAGAACGAAATTTTCCCTAGCAAACGTGCTGCTTTAGAAAGACTTGTGGATGAAGTTTTGTCTTCATTAAAAATTAAGAATCAGGCTGATAAAATAGCATTAGTAGATTTTTTAGAAACAGATCTTGAACTAGTTGAATTAATAAATGCTGAATTGAAAATTTGTAGTTGAACTACATTTGATCAGCTTGTAAAGGATCTACACTTTCTTCTTCTGCAGCTTCTTCAGCCGTTTTGGGCATTTTTTTTGGTTTGGAATCATTTCTCTTTGATTTAATTCTAGTTCTTAGTCTACCTAAACGAGTTGCTGGGCCAGCGCTTCTTTCTAAGCAAAAGGCTGTTATTGATTCGAGTAAGGCAAGTTCTCCTCCCTCAGCAAAAGTTTTACCAATTTCTACAGATCTTTTAAAAACTATACTTCGCTTTGGAAGTTCTCGTTTAGCTGTATCAAACTGCTGTGATTGTTTCATGATAATAGCTAAACGATCTAAAGAAGTAAGAATCAGCGAAGCTAAAGCTTCATTTCTCGTTTTTGCATATAAAATAGCATCGGAAATTCTTTCACCTTTTGTTGCCGTTACAATAGATTCGTCAAGTGAAGCAGTATTAAATGGCTTAACTAGAAATCCGTTCGCACCAACAATCAATAAATCAAACACCTGATCCACAGTTGGTTTATAAGATGCTGGGATCGGAATAATTGTTTGATCGTATTCAAGAATGCTAAGTAAAAAATCTCTTGAAGTCATGTTAGGAATTTCAATATCAAAAATCACATGAGTAAATTCATTTTCTTCTATTTGTACTAAAGCAGCCGAATGATCTGCAGTATCTACAACTTGAAAAAACCCAAGTGAGACTAGAGCTTGGCGAATACTTTTTCTTACACCAAGCTGTGGTTCAACAATAAGAAATTTTGCTTCTTTGCGTTCTGCAGCAGTCATGATTTTGTTAGCACCACTGCCAAGTAACTCCGCAATTCCTAATTCTTTACTTTTGTCATTCATAGTTTTTTAAATAGCGAGTTTTCAAAGAATGTTTTTCTTTTTGAATCAGAGAGTTCTTTTATCTCCTAATTCAACATAGACCTGGGTTTTTACGACCAATTCAATCTCTTTGTGTATATCGGCAGCAAAAGTTTTAAGCTTGATTTAAAATCTAAATGCTATCCATGCTAAATTACTGAATATATTATATTTTTTAATCAAAGAGCTTTCACAGGTCTTTGTGTATTAGAAATGATGATAAATCTTTATACTGACTAGAAATTAAAAG
>JAGRAS010000230.1 GCA_020434465.1 Bdellovibrionales bacterium
AAAAATAGATTGTACGTAAGAGAAAAAAATAAAGCGAATTTAGCGGCGGAAAAGAAATTCCTAGATACAATCGCTGAATTTGAAAAGCTTAGATTACTCCTAATAGATCAAGCTAGAACTGAGTGCTTGGATTTGGCGATTTGTATTGCAAAAGAAATTATAACTTGTGAATTACAGACAAATGCCACCGCTTTTGCAGCTAGAATTAATGATTGTTTAAGTAATCTGAATTTCACTAATGAAATCTCATTATCTATAAACCCAAAAGAAATTCATTTAGCAGAAAAAATTAACAGATCAGACTTAAAAATAAAAACAGATGAAAGTTTGCTAGCAGGTGAAATAGTCGTAGACACAGGAAACGGATTGATTAAATTTAGCTTAGAAGAACATTTAAAGCAGATTGGTGATTCACTGCAACAGGAAATAAAAAGTGCAAGCTTTAAGAATTAAAGAACTAGCAACTAAAGTTAGTAAACAAAAAATTCCACTGACAAGCTATGGTGAAGTAACAGGCATATTCGCGGGTTTAATCGAAGCAGAAATTCCAAATGTTGCTCTAGGAGATGTTTGTACAGTTCACACAAAAACTAATAAAATCACATGCAAAGTAGTCTCATTTAATAATTATAAAACCCTGCTTGCACCATTTACTGGGCTTGAAGGAATTGCTGCTAAAGATAAAATTTCAAGCACTCTTAAACCTCCATATATAAGCCTTCCAGCAAATCCAGTCGGAATGATTCTGGACGCTTTTGGCAATCCTCTAAAAGTCGATAGAAAAATTACAAAATACAAGTGCCAACTCGATTGCAAACCTCCTAAGCCACTTTCTAGAAAACTTATTTCAGAACCATTTATAACTGGGATATCAGCAATTGATTGTTTATGTACTTTAGGCAAAGGCCAGAGAATAGCTCTAATTGCAGGCGCAGGACTTGGGAAATCAACACTACTTGGCATGATTGCAAAAAATGCAAGCGTGGATGTAAGTGTTATTGCTCTAGTTGGTGAACGCGGCAGAGAAGTAAATGAATTTATTGAAGACATTTTAGGAGAAGATGGACTTAAAAAAAGCGTGTTAGTTGTAACGACAAGTGATGAATCTGCAATTAGAAGAAGTGTAGCTGCTTCAACTGCAACAGCAATTGCTGAAATGTATCGCGCACAAGGGAAAAATGTACTTTTATTAGTTGATTCGATCACCAGAACAGCACGAGCAATACGAGATTTAAGTTTGCAAGCAGGAGAATTACCTGTGAGACAAGGCTACACACCATCAGTCTACAATGAATTACCAAAATTATTTGAGAGAGCAGGTAATGATGAAAATGGGAGTATAACAGCAATCTATACAGTCCTTAGAGCAAATGATACAGATATTGATCCACTTTCAGAGGAGATTCAAAGCTTACTTGATGGGCATATTTTACTTACACAAAATATGATCGATTGGGGAATCAGGCCTGCGATTGATTTTAGTACTAGTATTTCAAGAATATCAAACAGAATAAATTCTAGTATGAATCAAACAAATGCAAACTATACAAAACAAATCTTTACTCGGCTATTAAAAGACAAAGAACTACTCGCATTTGGCGGCACTCCTGATCCTGAGCTTGAAGCTGCTTTAAAAGTAGAACATCAACTTAGAAAGTTTCTATCCCAAACTTCGCAAGAAGTTAGATCAATTGATAGAAGCTATAAAATGCAAACTGATTTAGTTGTCCATTACTTGCAAACTCTTGAAAGTATAAAATCTCAGTGATACATTTAAGCAATGAAATCTGTTGTAATTCTTGTTAACTCTTCAAGTGTTTTAGATATAGATGAAAAATATCTAGATAATTCCAAGTTCGATATATACTGCACAGACGGCGGAGCAAACTATGCTCATAAATTAGATATTATTCCAAATGTAATTATTGGTGATTTAGATTCAATACAGCCAGAAATTTTAGATTTTTTTAAAACTAAAAATGTAGAAATAATTTTATATCAAAACCAAAATATTTCTGATTTAGAGTTAGCAATTAAATATGCTGAATCTAAAAAAACTAAGCAAATATTAATTGCCGGTGGAGTTTCGGGTGATCCTGACCATGCTCTATCGAATTTTACTATTCTAGCCAATAAAGAATATGAAAATCTTAATCTTTCAATAATTGGAAAAAAATCCAGAACTTTTTTTCTTGGAGAGCAAAAAGATTTCATCCTTAAAAAAGAAGACGGTGAAAGTTTATCTTTAATTCCTATTTGCAATTCTATTGTTTCCCTGGCCGGAACAAAATGGGAGCTTAAAAACTCAGAGATTCTTGTAGGCTCAAGCCTTACAATTAGGAATCGGATTATTTCTGAAGAGGCAGTAATTGAAGTTACATCAGGCTCAGTATTTGTTTGTCAGCAAAATAATTAATGCTTTCTACTTCCCCACTTTCTTATGGCTTCTGGTGCAGCTTCTAAAATTGGATCAATAAAATTTATTTGATATGCGATGTGAACTAAATACGTTATTATGAGATATCCAGCAGCAGTCATATTTGCTACCTAATTAAGGCTATTGTTTCACGTAATAATCCAGTTACTGCGTTTAAGGCTTGGGAGTTTGCTTGATAGCCTCTTTGAAATACAACTAAGTTTACAAACTCTGTTGATATATCAACTGTAGATCTTTCTAAAGATCCCCCTTCAATCACTCCAAATCCATCAGCTCCGGGATTACCTTGAATTCTATCTCCAGCACCATTAGCTAAGGTAAAAGTATTGTTACCTGCTCTCTGTAGAGCATCAAGATTGTTAAATGTTGCAAGTTGTATTGTGCCAACTGGTTCTCTATTACCATTGTCCAACACTGCTGAAATGACTCCATCTGAGCTAACTTCATAGTTAATTATATTACCTGTACCTTGCCCATCTTGAGCTGTGCTTGTAATTGCACTTCCACTGGCAAATTGCGAAAATCCTGAAAGATTAATTGTAAAATTGCCTGCTGCAGCTCCATTACTATATGCAGGATTAACTGTCATTTGTGCAGCAGCTTGATTTGCCTCTAAAATCTCACCATTTTCACCAAAAGAAAGAGTTGCTGTGCCTAACTGTTGTGGAACACCAGCCGTACCTCCTGTATCTCCAGAGTCAATAAAAGCTCTAGCTTCATAAGTATTTGTGCCAGTTTTAAAATACATTATTTGAATTGTATGGCTGTCGCCTAAACTATCAAATACCTCAGCTGTTGTTGAAAAACTTGCTGCAGATGCTAATTCATTAAAAGAACCTGGGCTTGTAGGAGGCGTTGTAATTTCTGCTCGACTATCTAAGTTACCAATATGTGTAACTGCTGTTGTCGCAGCACCATTTACATCAACGGCAGCAATGTTAAGCGTGCTCAATTCTGTTCCGCCTGTTGGTACTCCAAGAACTGGCAAACCATTTGAGTTTACAAGCAAACCACTTTCATCGATTGCAAAATTTCCAGCTCTTGAAAAACTTGGATTTGTTGGATCACCAAGCATAAAAAAACCATTGCCACCAATTCCAA
>JAGRAS010000231.1 GCA_020434465.1 Bdellovibrionales bacterium
ATTGGAAAAGCATTAACCTTGATAATCCAGAAAAGCAAAGTAAATTAATTGAATCCATACAAGAAAGTATTCGTAACGGCCATGGAATGAACTGGATTATTTAATTATTACCATTCCCATAATACTAATAGTTGATCTATTTGAGAAAAAGCGGAGAATAAATTACACTATGATCTTACACTGTGATCTTACACTGAGATCGGAGTGAATAAGTTTTCCAAGTCCTCTTTCGTGAGATTTAATGGCGAAATTCCTTGATCATCCAATAAAGCCTCTACAAGTTGAGATTTTTTAGCTTTTAGAGTCATAATTTTTTGTTCAATCGAGTTTTCGGTGACTAACCGATAAACTGAAACTTTTTTAGATTGTCCAATTCTATGAGCTCGGTCTACTGCTTGAGCTTCTACAGCAGGGTTCCACCATGGGTCATAAATAATAACTGTATCTGCTGCTGTGAGGTTCAAACCTGTACCCCCAGCTTTTAAACTTATCAAAAACAGTTTAACTTTTTCATCGTTATTAAATTCATCAACTAGATTTTGACGATTTTTAGTAGCTCCATCTAAGTAGCGATAGTTTACATCATGTTCATCTAGCCAACTTCTAATTAATGCAAGCATTCCTCTAAATTGGCTAAATAGTAAAATTTTTCGACCATTATCCAATGCTTCTGTTACCAAATCTTTTAATGCGTTGAATTTTCCAGATTCATAACCATCAAGATCTTTAAAAGCATCAATTGAATTAGGGTGATTACAAACCTGTCGTAAGCGCAGCAGTGCAGCCAAGATTGAAACGCTTGCCCCTTGAACTCCTTTTTTCTCTACGGCATCAAACACTTTTGGCCGGACCTCCTCAAGAATTTGCGAGTAAAGCTCGGCCTGTGAAGCTTCCATTTCAACATGAAGTTCTGATTCAATCTTTGGTGGTAATTCTTTTTCAACTTCAGACTTGCTTCTTCTTAAAATGAAAGGTTTAGTCCTGCTATTAAGCAGCTTTGCTACTTTGGCACCACGGTCTTCTTCTAATATTGGTCTTTCAATATTATTTCTAAAAAATTCGCTAGTGCCCAAGTATCCTGGCATTAGGAAGTCCATTATTGACCACAATTCCATTGGTCTATTTTCTGTTGGAGTACCTGTTAACGCTAGACGGAAGTCAGCTTTTAGGCTTTTAGCAGCTTTTGTTGTTGCAGCTTGTGGATTTTTAATATTCTGAGCTTCATCAAGAATAATGTATGAAAATTGATATCGTTCTAATTCATAACGATCAATTCTAAGAAGAGCATAGGATGTTATCACAATGTCGTGTTCTGGGATTTCTACAAATTTAGCCTTTCTTGCTGGCCCATGAAGTAGAAGCGTTTTTAATTTAGGAGCAAATTTCCTTGCTTCATATAACCAGTTTGTAATAACTGATGTTGGTGCTACAACTAAAACCGGTTTAGATAGTTTCTTTCCTTTTGCTCGGCTATCCTTTAGATATTGTATCAGCGCAAGGGTTTGCACGGTTTTACCAAGACCCATCTCATCTGCAAGAATTCCGCCGAGTCTAAACTCACGTAAGAAGTTAAGCCAAGACAAACCCTCTTCTTGATATATTCTCAAATTTCCACAAAAGTTTTTAGAAATCTTAATCTTTTCAATTGATGCAAAATTTCCAAGCTTTTTAGCCAGAGTTTTTAACTGTTGGTCAAGTTCAACAATAAAACGCTTGTCTTCAATTTTAGATAAACTTATAGCTTGGGCAGTATTTAGTTTAGTTTTAATCGTATTACTTAACTTATAATTTGGATCGAGCATCCCAAGCATAGTGCTAAGTTGCTTTAGACCACCGCCAGGAACACGAGCATATGCGCCACTGTCAAGCCTTATCCATTGATCACTATTTGCCATAGTATTTTTAAAAAGTGAGCTTAAAGGAACATTTGCATTGTTTTGAATTAAAGAAATTTTACAATCAAACCAGTCAAGCTTGTCTTCTTTAGCAGTAGAATCTTGATCTTTACTTACAGTCATTGAAACATTAATCACTAATTCAGCAGTTTTTGTGCTGGATTTGACTCGATCTAAGCCTAAAATTTTCCAAGGGGGAGGAAAGGCAGCAATGCCTTCTTCAACAATACCAAGTGCGGCATCTCCAGAAATCTCAAAGCGGTTTTTTGCAGTATCAACAGAAAAGCCTCGAGCACGCAAAAAGTCTATATGCTCATTTTCAGCTTCTCTATTCGGTAAATAAACTACATTTTGATCTTTAGGTGGTTGTGGGTATATAAAATCTAATGAGCCCGAGACTTTGTATTCGTCACCACTTGAAAAATGCGATTGCTCGCTTTGCCTTACTTGAAGATCTAGTTGTGGTTTAGGCTTTCTAATTTTTGCTTCAGGCTGATTTTTTGCATTTAGAACTTCAAGATAGTTTGGGTTAAAAAGTTCAGTATGGATTTGTTCTAAAATTGGAGCAATTTGAGATCTATTTAATGTTATTCTTGAAGCATAAGGGAAAATTGAAGCAAGTCTTGCAGCAGCAGGACTTAATTTGTAAATTACATTATTAATAATTGTCCAGTATGGGCCAGTTCCTAAAAGATCACCTTCTTTTAAGACAGCACTTTGATCTTCAGGAATCCAATAAAGCACGAGCTCAGCACCAGAATCCAACCACTCAACAGTAACTTTAGCCTCTAACAAACTATGATCTATTTTTACCTGTTTTTTGTTATCTAAAGCATAAACATCTTTATATTCTTCAATTAGTCCAAGAACTAAATCAATTGATGAACTTGAGTTAACATACCAAATTTCACTTGATTCATCCCAGGTGCCTTCATCTTCTAGTAATTGAAGTAGCACGTTATCAAGAGATCTAGCAGATTTTCTTTGAAAACCACCAAACAAAGTTGCAGCTTGAAGATCTTTATCAAAGAATACTTTTACACCAAGGCGGTCACTGTTTAAATCTAGTGCAATTTTTACATTTGGAAAATAATTAGATTGATGCTTAACAGAATTTCCTGGTTCGCTTACTTCCTGTATCACAGCTGCAATTTCTTCAGATGAACTTGTATTCATCCTGTAAGTAGATTCAGTTGATGCAAACCCACTCTCATCTTCTAGAAAATTTAACTCTGAAGATCTCCAGAGAACTGCTATAGTTTCTGGATCCCATTGTTCTTCTAGCTCTTCAGTAGAACTTGCAGTGCTAGTAGCTTCAATTTCATGCCCGGAAAGTACTCGTAGGGTTACTGTATGTGTTTCTTCATGCCTGTTCTTAACCAAGCCAGTGATTACATTACCTGTCATGCTACATTCAAGCACGTTGCCATCAGCGGCATAAGAAAGACCTAAATCAACAATTGAAAAAGGGGCACGTTTTTTTATAAACTCTAGGAGTTTTTCGGCTTGTTCTGAAGTGGTTTGTATCATCCAGAAAGGCTAGCATAGAATCTATTCTAACGGGAGGGTTTGAGCATATTTTTTTAATCTTTGTTTACTTTTTTTACTA
>JAGRAS010000232.1 GCA_020434465.1 Bdellovibrionales bacterium
GTATAAAATTGTTAAGATAAACCATAGTTAATAAAATAAAAGAAACAAATGAATGCTTGTTGGCTGAACTTGAAAAAAAAAAAAAAAAAAAAAAAAAAATGCCCGTAAGCATATTAGCAAGCACAGCCGGAAGAGAAACTAAGCTTAAATCACACGCTAATATAAAAATAGAACCTTATCTCCCCGGCGACAAGGCAACTGCTAGATCTTCATTAGTAATCTGTAATGGTGGAAGTGCTACAACATACGCAGCTTTGAGACAAGGAGTCCCTATCGTTGGCGTTGCAAGCAATATGGACCAATTACTAACAATGTCATATGTAAAAAAAGCCCGAGCTGGAATTTTAATTAGACCAAGCGAACTTAATGTAAGCACTTTAGAATCTGCCGTTTTAAAAATACTAGACTCTGACTTTTACAAACTTGGCGTTAAAAAGGTAGCTAAAGATTTTGCAGAATATAATTCCAATGTTTTATTTAAAACTTTTATTGATAACTTTTTTGATTTAACTCAGGCTAAAACTTTTACACTCTAAATGTAAGTAAGAAATCCTGTTCCAAAGTACATAGTTTCGTAATTCTAATTTCAAAGAAAATAAACTAGCGTTTTCTTTAGATCAAAAAAATTTTAGATGGCATAAAAAGAATATTGCACTTTTTGGCTTCACAAAATGATTAATATTTTTTCAAATTCACTTGGTAATGAAGAACTTTTGGCAATAAAAGAAGTTTTTGCCTCAAAATGGCTTGGCAAAGGCACAGAATGCTCAATGCTAGAATCCGAGCTAGCAAAGCATTTCAACTGCGAAGAAGTTCTACTAACAAACTGCTGCACATCTGCAATTTACATTGCATTAAAATGCCATGGCATTGGCAAAGGTGATGAAGTAATTATTCCCACTATAAATTTTGTAGCAATTGCCAGTGCAGTGCTTGAGCTTGGAGCAACACCGGTTTTTGCAGATGTAGATCCAAACTATTTCAATTTGCTGCCACAAGAAATCAGCAGGTTAAAAACTAACAAGACTAAGGCAATTTTTCTGCTTCATTACGGCGGCCACCCAGTAAGTTTTGATGAAATAAAAGCAGCAGCAGGTGATGATGTTTTAATTTTTGAAGATAGTGCAAATGCTGTAGCTTCAATCTATAAAGGTAAAGCGTGTGGAACTTTAGGAGACGCAGGAGTATTTAGCTTTGATGCTATGAAGATTCTAGTTATGGGTGATGGTGGTGCCTTAATAGTAAAAGACGAACTTGCAAGAGCTAGAGCTAAGTCTCAAAGATATCTTGGTTTAGGTAGCAAAACCAGATCTGGAATCGATTCATCTGAAGGTGGTGCTGACAGATGGTGGGAATATGACGTAGAACTTCCTGCTGGAAGATTTATTTCAAATGACATTCTTGCAAGTGTAGGCAGACAACAATTAATAAAACTACCAGGCTTTATTGAGCGTAGAAAAGAGATCTGGCAGCGTTATCAAGATGCCTTTAAATCTTTAGCTGAAGTTACAAGACCGCCTGAACCTCTTCCTGACACTTCTGGAACTTATTATCTTTATTGGCTTAGAATACCAAGCAAGCGAGATCAACTTGCACACTATTTAAAAGAAAAAGGAATATACACAACTTTTAGATACTACCCTTTACACTTAATTGATTTGTATAAGTCTAAAGAAAACACCCTAGCTCCTTACGCTGAGATAATAAATGAAACCGCACTAAATTTACCAATTCACAATAGCTTAACTAATGAAGAGCAAAATTACATTATAGATACAGTAAAACAATTCTTTGAACCTGTTAGCGTTGTAGTTGACCAAGCAGCATCAAACTAGGAAGGTGCTGAAACTTCTAAATAAATTCCTGGTTTAAGCACTTAGTATACATCCCTCTCTAATCTTCGTATAATACTGTAACTGTTTATTTTTTCTTTATTTTTATGCTTTTTTCTAAACAAAGAGTAACTAAGGTTATAGAAGAGCAAGTAAATTCCGAGCTTGATACTCTAGCTATGCCTGATAAAAAACCTTGGAAGCGAATTAATGCCGTTGCTGGCTTAATACTTGCTTTAAGCTTTGGCGCGCCAGGAAAATTTTCTAAAAATCAAGAAACTGATCAGAACACGGTAATTACAGCTAGTCTTTTAGAAAATGTTTCACCTGTTTGTGCTTATGCTGATGAAAAAGCATCTGTTGATGATCAGCAAAAACTTCCGCGGATCAAGCCAGAGTATGACCCTGAGGAGCTTAAAAAACTTGGGGTAGATGCAGAGCTTCAAGCTAAGATAGATATGGCTATTGATAAAGGGGTTCAGTTTTTTAGGGATAATTTTGATGAAAAGAGGAAGAGTTGGGTAAAAGCCTATAATGAAAAAAAATTCTATTCAGGTGGCCAGCATGCTCTTTCACTTTACGCACTTCTCTCGGCAGGTGTTGACCCTGAAGATCCGATGATCTTAGATTCACTTGACTCAAAGGTTTTCAAAAATGGTTTAAAAGGCTTTAACAGAACCTACTCTCAATCAGTTGCAGGCCTAGCGCAGATAGCTTTTATAAGAGCCGTCCTTAACAAATACTCTGATAAATTCAAAATGCCTAATGTTTTAAAAAGACGGGTGATGGACTCTCTTAAAAAAATAAAATCACACGTGGAAGAGATTGAGCAAGTTATGTATGACAAAGGAGGATGGGAATATCCAGGGCACTCAGAAGTGCACAATCAACCTGTAGATCTATCTAACACACAATATGGAATATATTTCTTGTACGAGGCAAAACGTTTAGTTAAGAACCAAAAAGAAAAATTCAAAGATCAATTTGATCCAAATTTTACAGTTCCAAACGAACCATTTGTTAAAACTTTAGACTATATCTTAAGCTCACAAAGAGATTCAGTTGGCGATGTAAAAATATATCGAGAGCAACCAGACCCTAGGTATGCACCTATTGTTCAACAAGTACCTGCAAGAGGTTGGGGATATATACTAGATTATAGAACAGCAACAAGCTCTATGACATTCGCAGCCTTAATATGTCTTACTGCAATTAAAGATACTTATTTAACCGATGATAAACTAAAAGAAGATAAAGAAACCCTTAAAAAAATTGATGCTGCGATCTTATCTGGCGTTGCTTGGATAACTCATAGATTTAGAGCAGATGGAAACCAAGTTGACGAAGGTGCAGAACCTGAGCATTGGAAATTATATGCTATGTGTAATCTTGAAAGGTTTTCGAGCCTAGCTGGAATAAATTTTTACACACAAACTTTAGAAGATGGCAGAACTTGGCAACGGTTTTGGTATAAAGAAGGCGCTGAGTTTTTAATTAACTTTCAACACTCCACCGAAGGCTCCTGGCCGGTTGCAGATGAACTTTTTTCTTCTAAAGCTATTGAAGCAGCTTTTGCCTTACTCTTTTTAAACAGACATACTGAAAAATCAAAAACCCCTGTCTTGCCAGAGGCTCCTGTTACTACTGGTGGTAATACTACAGAAC
>JAGRAS010000233.1 GCA_020434465.1 Bdellovibrionales bacterium
TGCGATTATGGCACTGATTTCAGAAGAATCAACACGAGCTGTTCTTACAGAACAGACTTTTAACAAAATGACTTCTGTTCGAGAAATAAAAGCTGAGCAGATAGAGGATTATTTTTCAACAATTAGAAAACAAGTTAAGACAATGTCATCAGATGTTTTAATTGTTGAAGCTATGCAAAACTTTTCAGAAGCTTTTAAGAATGTAAGAGCGGAAAATGGAATAGAAACAGTTGATCACCTTAAGCCTAGCATCTTGTCATATTATACTAGTGAGTTTGGTGCTGAGTTTAATACACAAACTGGTAAAAATGTTTCTGAGACTGTCGAATCAATTCTAAATTCTTTAGATGGTGATTCAATAGCATTACAGTACTTTTATATTAGTCAAAATAAAAACCCGCTTGGATCTAAGCATGAGCTTGATAGAGCGCAAGATGTTTCATGGTATTCAAAGTTACACAGCAAATATCACCCATCTATCAGACATTTTTTAGAAGAGTTTGGGTTTTATGATATCTTTTTAGTTGATAGTGAAACTGGAGATATTGTTTATTCAGTTTTTAAAGAATTAGATTTCACAACGTCGCTAATTGATGGCCCGTATGCAGATACAAATTTTGGTAGAGCCTTCCGAGAAGCTAATTCTGCAAACGATGTTAACTTTGTTAAGTTAGTTGATTTTGAACCGTATTTTCCATCTTATAATAGCCCAGCAAGCTTTATTGCTTCGCCTATTTTTGCAAATGGTAAAAAAATTGGTGTTTTAATGTTTCAAATGCCAATTGATACTATTAATTCGGTGATGACAAGCCACAATCATTGGAAAGAAATTGGGCTTGGTGAAAGTGGAGAGTCTTATATTGTTGGTTCAGATTATAAATTAAGGAACCAGTCTCGCTTTCTAATAGAGGATCCAGATGGATATTTCTCAATGTTATCTGATCTAGGAGTTGCTGCTGAAACTATAGATAAAATTAAACGTAAGAACAGCACAATTCTTCTTCAAGATGTAAAAACTACAGGGACTGAAGCCGCGCTTAGTGGAAAGAGCTCAGTTGAAGTTTTTAAAGACTACAGAGATGTGCCTGTTGTAAGTGCTTACAAGCCGCTTGCGATTGAAGATGTTAATTGGGCACTAATGGCAGAAATAGATGAAAAAGAAGCATTTAGACCATTAGAAAAGTTAATTTGGTCAATTCTTTTTTGGCTTGCTGCTGGTATAGCAGTAATTAGCTTAGTTTCATGGCGTGTTGCACGTTCAATTGCAAAGCCGTTAACTTCATTTACTGAAGAACTTTTTGGTACTTCACAACAAGTAGGATCTGCTGCTGATCAAGTATCAGGTAGCAGCCAAAACCTTGCGCAAGGAGCAACTGAGCAAGCCTCTTCATTAGAAGAAACTGCTGCTTCACTAGAAGAAGTTGCTTCCATGGCTAAGCATAATGCAGACAATGCGCAACAAGCTAATAACCTAACTAACTCTGTGCATGAATTATCGCAAAGAGGTGTTGACTCTATGAGGGATATGTCTCAAGCAATTGATGCAATTAAAATAGCTGCTGATGAAACATCAGAAATTATTAAGACAATTGATGATATTGCTTTCCAGACTAACTTATTAGCATTAAATGCTGCTGTAGAAGCTGCAAGAGCAGGTGATGCAGGTAAAGGTTTTGCAGTTGTTGCAGAAGAAGTTAGAAAGTTAGCCCAAAGAAGCGCTGCGGCTGCTAAAGATACTTCTGAAAAAATTAGACGCTCAAAAGAGTTAGCAGATAACGGTGTAAAAGTTTCTTCTGAAGTTGCTTCTGCACTTGAAGAAATTAACTCTAACTCAATTAAAGCGGCTGATCTTGTACGCGAAATCTCTGCTGCTAGTGGTGAACAATCCACAGGAGTTGAGCAAGTAAACCGTGCTGTTGCAGAACTAGATAAAGTAACTCAGAACAACGCTGCTTCTGCCGAAGAATCTGCTGCTGCTGGTGAAGAGCTTCTGGCCCAGTCTAAAGTGCTTGAAGGAGTTGTCAGTGAACTTAGAGAATTAGTGCATGGCTCCGGCAACAAGAATTTTTCTAAGCCTACAAAGAAGATTAAGAGCTCTACTAAGCATACTGCAGGAAAAAAGCCGAATACAGTTATTCATTTAACAGATGATGAAGACTTACACCAAAGAGATTATGTTAATGGTGCACATAAATCTTCAAAAAGAAAAAGCTCTATTATTTCTTTAGAGCCTAGTGAAATCATCCCTCTTGATAGTGACGATTTCCAAGGTTTTTAATTTTAGATAAGGATTAGCTGTGAACAATATAATAGAATCCAATAATTCAGACCATGCGGTTGCTCACCTAAAAGGAAAATATCTTACATTTGCTCTATCTGAAGAGCAGTATGGAATTGATATTTTAAATGTAATTGAGATTTTTGGAATGGTTAATATTACATCTGTTCCAAGATCTCCTGATTTTATGAAGGGAGTGATTAATCTCAGAGGAAAAATCATCCCAGTACTAGACTTAAGACTTAAATTTGGTCTAAATGAAAAATCTTATGATGAGAAAACCTGTATTATTGTTGTTAACATCACTATTGGAGATCAAGAAGTTCCAATGGGAATAATTGTTGATACAGTTCTTGAAGTTAGAGATTTTAATGAGTCAATGTTAGCTCCTGCTCCAGATTATGGTGTTTCTCTTGACACTAATTTTATCATTGGAATGGGTAAGTTTTCTAACGGTGATGTTACTATCTTAATTGATATAAATAAGATATTTAATAATGCCGATGAAAAAACTCTGATTCAGACTACAGCTCAAAGCGAAGAATAAAGTTTTAAGTTTGCAATTCTTGAGCAGCTCCTGGGCCAAACAGCAATCGGTTTATATACTCAATTAACTCTTCTGTATTAATTGGTTTCGGTAGAAACCTGGATGCTCCGCTATCTAAAATATGTTTAATCTCACTTAGCTTAACTACTCCTGAGATAATGATTATTGGCAAACCAGAAAGTTTTTCATCTTCATTAACTAGCTTAATAAGTTCATCACCAGCAAGATTTGGCATTTTCATATCAGTTATAAGAAGATCAATATCAGAATTATCTTTTAACGTATCCCAAGCACGCTTACCATCTGAACATTGAATTGCAATAAAACCATGCTTTTCAATTGTTTTGCTAAGTAAAGTTAGAGTAACTTTGTCGTCCTCAGCTATTAAGATTTTTTTTGCTGACATTTCTAATTCTTTAAAATTGGTAACTTTCAATTAAGCTACAATAATCTAAAATAGCAGTCTTTAGTTTTTAGAACTCTCAGAGAAGAATACGTGAAAGCTACTTTCATTTTGTCTAGTTTGCCTAATTTATTGTTTAAATTTTCTCCCAGACTTTGCTAATAACAAAAGATTTTTTATTAAGAAAAGCTTGCTCTTTCTAGTTTTGTTCTATATAGTATTATACTGAAAAATATTCTG
>JAGRAS010000234.1 GCA_020434465.1 Bdellovibrionales bacterium
TCAAATGCGCCTGGTATATACATGGCGGCTTGTTTAGTTAAAAAAAGCTCTCTTGTTAAGTTAGATAATTTTGAAAGAAATTTATTTGATATTCTGAAAACAAAAATTATACGATTCGGGCTTAATTGTTCTGTTGGGGTAAGTGCAAGTGGAGAGGTATTAGTTGCTAGTAATAATTTTCTTCCAGGTTTCAAAAACGGAGTTCCCTGTACAAGGCTAATCATCTAATAACAGCTTATTTTCATTAATCTCCTGTAAGTGCTTGTTTAATAAAAATAACTTTTCTTGATAAAGCCTTGCTAATTTAAATTTTCCGGTTACATCACTTATTCGGGCTTTAGATTTAACTAGTAGATACATTTGAATACTTTTTTCTAAACCACCTTCATTGATTTTAATTTCAGCCTGTTGATAATGATCATAGGCATTATCCCAATTTGCCAGTTCGTAATAACAGTCTCCTAAAAGAGTATTAATCTCTGATAAATAGAAATAATCTACTTTATATCTTTCACTTGGGTTTATTGCTTTTTGAAAATATTTTATGGACTCAGTAAAATCACCTGAAATCTTTGAAATTTTGCCTCGAATATAGTTTTCTAAAAAACTTAATTGTATTTTTGATGATTCACTTGCGTTTGGATCTGAAAGTACTTTTTTAAATTCTATTTCAAATAATCTTATAGATTCTGCTTGTTCGTCAGCTTTGCCTTGCTTTGCTAATACAAGGCTGCGTAATAAATAGCATTCAGCAGAAGATTCAGATGCAGAAATATCTGAATCATTTATGTTTAGTTTAATTTGTTGGATTGCTTCGTTGATGTTAACTAGCGCCTTCTCGAGTTCACCAAATGCAAAAAATATATTAAAATAAAATCTTTGGAGTTGGATATAAGAACTAATTTCTAATGCTCCTCGCGAATAAGCATTGTTCAATACTTTTTTTGCTCCAACATAATCACTTTGAAGAATTAGATGATTTGTGAGGATCTCATCAAAACGAGTGATTTTATACTGTTCATTTTCAGGTAAGCTTTTTTTAAGAATTTCTAACCAATCATCATGCAATTTTAATACTTCTAAAGAATCGCCAGTTTGTCTTGAAACTGCATATAGAAAATTTAAGTGGTTAAAAACAGCTTCAAGTTGAAAGTTATCTGTAGATTGCATATTTTTATGCCAAGTGATTAGAGTTTTTTTTGCTTTCTCTAAGTCTTTGGTTGTGTAATACGCTTTAGCTAAGACCAATTCAGGGGAATTATCTGAAAATTCTCCAAAAGTAATTCCTGATAAAGGTGATGAGAAAGAATTAATCGCATTTTTAAGAACTTCAATTGAGGTAGCAGGCGAGCGGGTATTAAGTAACATACTTTGCATTGATAGGTGGTAAACACCTTGAATCTGTTGAGGGTGTTCTGCTATTAACCCAATTTTCATAAAAGCCATAGCTTTTTGTAGGGCAAATTCTGCAACTTGATAATTATTTTTTGCTTCATAATAGCAAGCAATTTTTGCGGCATTTGCAAAACAAGTTGTAGCAGAATTAGTTTGTAATGCTCGAAAATTTATTAAATGGGTTTGTCTTAGTGATTCCATAAGAGTGTTTAGTACAAGCTTTTCAAATCCTTTTTGTGCAGCAAGGACTGATAAGTTTCCTAATCCTCTGCTTATAGTAAATCTAATATCATTAGGAATTTCATTAGTTTCAATTCTATCACTCATCAAACTAAAAATACGTCCAGCTTCAGAATAATCATCTAGTTTTAGCAAGCTTTTACAAAGTACTAATGGGACTATTAGTCTAGAAGGTAGATCATGATTACTAGCTGATAGTGTTACATCAAAAAGTCTAGGAATTAATCCTCTTATTGTTGAGAGATTTATATCTGGCTGGTTTGTTGCTTCTATCAAACGTACAGACTCCCATTTTGTAGTATGTGGCAATAGGAAATCAGTTTCTGAAAATATTTTTTTCTTTGCTTGGTCTTGAATTGATTTATCTGGTGCTTGGTACATCTATGAAAATATTTAGCATAAGCTGCTTGCAAAAAGAATCTTAAAACCTGAATTCGGTTTAAAGACAAAGGCTTGATGATGTATTAGATTTTGAAAATAAATTTAAAAAAAAGCTTTTTTTAGCTTACAACTCATTGAAAACACGATTCTTTTTAAGATTTACCATCGTGTAAAGCATTGTAAGTGTGCTTAAATAGTGAATGAAATTTTTTTGGAGGCTAGATACTATGCTCTACTGCGAAATTAAAAATATGAATACTAAAGACTTGTTTCTATTTTGTACACGCTGGGCGTTTGGTATTTGGTTGGTATATATTGGGGCAATGAAGTTTGTTGGCGGAATAGACGCTTACATGGCTTATATGACAGGAATGTTTGCTTCCACTTGGGTACCGCCAATGTTAGTTCAAACTATGGCAGTTGTAATAGCAGTTGCTGAACCAGTGCTAGGACTTATGTTAGTTAGAAATATACGACCAAGATTTACCTGGGTGTTAGTCACTTGCTTAATGTTTACTTTAACTTTTGGGTTAACTGTTTTAGAGCAATATCCAATGGTAGCTAATAATTGGCAATATTTGATACTTGCAATTGTTGCTGCATCAATGTCAGATCCAGAGTAAGCTCATTATAATTTTGGGCAAATACTATAAGGTGTTTGCCCTTATCAATTTAAAATCAAAAAACTATGAAAGGAATTCCTAAAGTTGGCGTTTATATGACTTTTTTTCCTTTTTCTGTTGGTTTAAAAGACACCGTTGCTAAAGCTCTAGATTTAATGAAAGAAAATAGAATCAGGCATTTGCCTGTTGTAGCTGATGGCTTACCAAAAAGTATAATTACTGAGCGAGAGATAAATCAGGTTTTGAGTATTTTAAAGCAGGAATCGCCGGACGAGAGCTTACTTGTTGAAGATGCTTGTGCAATAGAAGCTTACATGGCTGAAGCAGATACTAGATTAGATATAGTTTTAGATGAAATGGTACGTCGCCATATAGGTTCTGCAATTATCACTAAAGATGGGAGGCTGGCTGGAATTTTTACTTACACAGATGCCTGCCATCACTTTAGTGAATTCCTAAAAAAACACTATGGGCCAAATAAGCCTGGGTCTGATGCTGCATAGAGATTAGCCTAATTTTTAACAAAGATATCTTGCGACAAAACTTTTTTGATTCATAGTTTCGAAATCTTTGCTTGCTGCTAATTTTATTTGTTCAGAGTTTGTGTATCCCCAGGTTGCCAATACTAGTTTGGTATCAATGCTGGGAAAGTTTGTTGCAATTTCTAAAAGGTTTTTAAAAGAGTCATCAATTATTACAGGTCTAATTGGTTTAAATAGATCACATATTTTTTTCAGATTACTTGATTTCGATTCTCCTGTTTCACCTGTAAAAATGTTTTCTTCTATTAATTTAATTCCATTAGCCTCACTGAT
>JAGRAS010000235.1 GCA_020434465.1 Bdellovibrionales bacterium
CTAATGGGATTTAATTTACCCGATAATTTTCTTAGACCTTATGTTGCTTCAAGTTTTTCTGATTTTTGGAAGCGTTGGCATATAAGTCTTTCAACTTGGCTTAGAGATTATTTATATATACCTCTTGGTGGTAATCAGATGAAGACAAAATTAGGTGTCTATAGAAACTTAATGCTAACAATGCTGTTAGGGGGCTTGTGGCATGGAGCTGCCTGGAATTTTGTTATTTGGGGATTTTTGCATGGAAGCTATTTAGTGCTAGAAAAGTTATTCAATACTCAAGAGATCAGAGCAGGAATTTCTTTACGGAAAATTTGTAAAATCATTATTATCTTTCACTTGGTGCTGTTTACATGGATAGCATTTAGGGCAGAAACGCTTGTTGATATGTCTGCTATACTAAACGCAATGTTTAATCCTTTTTTTGAGTCGAACTCTGCTGCTGCGGCAAGCCACAGCATAACTAAGGGTATGATTATTGCTTGGGCAGTTATTGCTTTAGGTTGGTTGAGCCAGATTATAGCTGAATTTTGGAACTATCAAACTAGATTTCTTGCTTTGCCTATCCCAATAAAAGTTGCTGTCTATTCGCTGATTTCTGCAGCTGTTTGTATTATGGGTTCAGGCGCATCCAGGCCTTTTATTTATTTTAAATTCTAGTCTCTAAAATTTGTAAACTGGAGAGGTAGATCGCTTGCTTTCTCTTTTAAGAAGTTAATAGTATCTTGCAGCATGTCTCTTTGCTTATGAGCAATCCTTAACTGGTCTCCTTGAATTGAAACACTAACTTTTAGCTTTTCATTCTTAATTAACTTATTTAACTTTTTTAATTCTTCTTCGCTTAAACTTTCTTTTACAGTTACTTCTTGACGCAGCATATCGCCACCAGCTTTTTCTGTTTCTTTAAACTCAACAGACTTTAAACTTACATTTCGTTTTGCTAGTTTTTGCTTTAAAACTTCCTGCAGTGCCTTATGCTTCATTTCATCATCAGATAAGATAATAATAAGTGCATCCTTTAATTCGATTGAAGCTTTTGAACCTTTAAAGTCATAACGATTAGCAAGCTCGCGCTGTACTTGATCAACGGCATTTTTTACTTCTTGCATATCAACTGCTGAGACAACGTCAAAGGAAGGCATAGGATCTCCAAAAGTTTTTGATTATGTTTATCATTAAATGTATCTGATGCCAAAAAAGAGTAAGCTTTGTTAAGCAAGTTTATTCTATATGTGACTATCTGTTAAAAAAGCTCATATTATTAAGATATTAGGCTGTGGAAAACTATAGAAAACTCAAGCTTGCAATCACGCTGCAAGTACATTTAAATCAGTTGAAATAAAAACTTCTGGAAAGAAAACATGTCAAACAAAACACCTCAAGTTCATATTTATGATGATTTACATCCCGAAGACGGAGCCATGTTACAAGCTTTATATTCGAGAAGTCCTGCAAGCGTAGTTGAGCATGTTGAGAAAGTAAAAAACAACGGTAGTGGTAAGTTTATGTCGCGCTACTATGTTGGCTATGGGCACGCATCAATTGGAGATTGTGGATCGACCAACATTTTTATCGAAAACTTTTCAATGCTTGCTGCAAAAGCAATACAAGATAACCCTCTTTATTCAGGGCAAGAAGCCTCTACTAGATATTTAGATTTTTCTGTTCAGCCAATGAAAGATCCATATGCTCATCAGGCTTCAAGAAAAATCTTAGATGAATGGATGAATATTTATAACGAATATCTTGCAAAAACTATTGATGCCTTAAAAGTTAAGTATCCCTTTGCTGATAGTCAGTATAAAAAAGAAAATATTTGGGAAAATGCAATTAAAGCTCGCGGTTTTGATACTTTGCGTGGATTTTTACCACTTGGCACAACTACTTTGCTAAGCTGGAGTTCTAACTTAAGGCAGATTCGCGATCGCCTAATGCAAATCAAGCAGCATCCGCTGCAAGAAGTTAGGGATATGGCACATGTTGTATTTGAGCAAATTCTTAAAAAATATCCAAATAGCTTTAACGGAAATGAGTTAAGCGAAAATACTGAGTGGTATGGCGCCATTGATAAATGGAGATCGGAACATGCTGTTAGAGATCACTATGTAAGCCCAAGTGATCTAGTTAAGCAGTTTGGAATAACGCCGCTTGAAGTTGATAAGATGATTGCTGGCGGAATTATTATTAGAAGAGACACTATAAACGTAGAGAAACTTAATCAAATGGAAGCTGAGCTGCTTGCGACAAGACCAAAGTGGGCTGACTTGCCACGCAGATTAGAAGCTTATGGGAGATATAATTTAGTATTCTTACTAGACTTTGGATCTTATAGAGATTTACAAAGACATAGAAACGGTCTTTGCCAAATACCTTTAACTGAAGGAAGCTTTGGGATTTTCCCTTGGTATATGAACGAACTTAAGTCTTTACTTCCTGCTGACTATGGTAATATTGCTGAAAGAACTCATGCGCAGTTTGAAAGAATAAAAAATCTTTCCAAAGAAGGTGTTGAGACAGATGTGTTATTAGATCAATATCTATATCCAATGGGTACTTCAATTATGTGTCAATTAACGTATTCTGTTCCACAAATGGTATATGTTAGTGAACTAAGATCTCAAAAAACAGTTCATGCCTCTTTAAGGCCGATAGCTCAAAAAATCGGTACTATTTTAGAAGAAAGGCATCCTGGAATTGCTCTTTATATAGATAATGATCCAGATACTTTTAGTGAAAAGCGGGGGACGCAGACTATAGCGGAACAAGCCGTAGCTTAATCAGCTTGAGTTTTTTCCAATCTCTTTGAAATATAAACTTCTCCTCGGATCGGGGTACAGGACGTATGATCTCCCTCGTCGAAGTTCACATTTCTTCGACCTTCGAAAAGCTTCAAGCTGATTTATTTAAATTAGCTTGAAGATGAGGCCTATGTATCTTAAAGCGTTTCTAGTTTTTTGTTACTGAGGCGATGGACTAAAAAAATCTAAAATTTGCATTTTATTTAATGTAACTGCTCTAAGACAGTAAGCTAGATATTTAATATCTTGATTTACGTCTTTTATAAAATTTGATTTATCTGGGCTATCATCTACACTATTTGCATATTTTAAGTAGTCTCTTTTTTCTTTTAGTTTATCTTTAATCTCGTTGATTAAATCATCAACCCATTCATTATAAGGAGTTCTATTTTTGCGGTAAAGCAGATAAGCTTCTGAATTCCTAGCGTAGCAAATTGCATTTAGTGTTTCAATTTCACGTGTATGTAGAGTTTGATCGTTTACTGAACGATTATACATCCAGATTGATTCTGGTAGGTACTCCATAAGAGGTGGTCTGTGATAGCTAGTACTTCTAGATATTTTAAATTCAGAAAAATATAGATCTGAGTGCAAAAGCCTATCTGTAAAGTGTAATTCTATTACCCTTACAATTTTTTCTTCAACTGAAAGTTCAT
>JAGRAS010000236.1 GCA_020434465.1 Bdellovibrionales bacterium
TTCTGCTCAATTTAAAGTTTTAGCAAAAGTTCCTGATTTAAAGGGGATGAGGCCCTCAAAGGCATCTCAAGAGTTGACTGCTAGAAATCTAAAAGTGCAACTTATTAAAAAGTCTAAAAAAGATGGCGATAATAAAGTTGCTAAACAAAGCATTGCGCCAGGTAAGAAAGTAAAGGCTGGAACTTTAGTTAAGGTAACTTATGTAGTTAAAGAAGAAGAACCAAAAGATGAGATTGATGTAGTGCTTGGTCTTTGGAGGTTTGCTTCAAATGGTGCTGTTTTTAGAATTGCCAGGGGAAATGGAGGATTTAAATGCACTTTAACAAGCGGAGCTACAGGACAGTTTAGTAATGGGGAAACCTTTTGTCGTGGAATGACTCCAGTTATTAATAATGTCTGGGTTGGTGAGCAAAAAATCAAGCAAAATGGAACTTTGCTTCGATGGGAGCCCTGGTCGATAACTCAAATTAATAAAAATACATTTCGCACATCCGGTGGCACAACTATAAGCCGCGTGGGTTAGATCGAAAGTTGCTTCTTTAGACAGATACTGAAATTATCTACTAAGTAATCTCGGGTAGGTTTAGAGTGGCTAATTATAACAGAAAAGATCATTTATATAAGCAAGCCAAGGCTGATGGTTATCGCTCTCGTGCTGCATTTAAACTTTTAGAGTTAAATCAAAAGTATAAGTTTCTTACTAGAGGAGCAAAAGTATTTGATTTAGGCTCTTGGCCGGGCGGTTGGATCCAGGTTGCAAAAGAGAAAGTCGGTGCAAAGGGTTTGGTAGTTGGAATAGATTTGCAAGAGCTGGAGCCCTTTTCCGATTCAAATGTCAAGCTAATACATGGTGATATTAGAGATGAAGAATGTCTTCAAGCAGCAAAAGAGCTTGCTGAAGGGGATTTTGATGTGGTGATTTCTGATATGTCTGCTAAGCTTACTGGAATTAAAACTGCTGATCAGGCTGCATCTGTCGGTCTTGCAGAATTAGGACTCTGGGTTTCTCAACAATTACTTAAGCCTGGCGGAGTTTATGTAGCTAAGGTATTTAAAGGGGGTGAAGTTGAGGAGTTCGTTAAAACTCTTAGGCCTATATTCGATAAGGTTCAGCGGACAGAATTAAAGTCGACAAGAAAAACTTCTAAAGAGTTTTACATTGTAGGTATCGGCATTAAACAAAGTGCCAAATTTTAAAAGTTTGATTTATATTATTAATAAATTTTATGCCAGCAGTTAAAAGTTTTGAAAAAATTGGCAAGCTTGGGCTTGATGTTTCCGAAGCATGGGGAAAGTCTTGGTTATTTCTTTTAAGCACTTTAAGAGCTTGCTTTATTCTTCCTTTTAGAACTCATTTAGTTATCAATCAGCTTTTTCAAATTGGAGTGCTTTCTTCTTTAGTAATAATTTTAATTGGTGGATTTACCGGAGCTGTTTTAGCTGTTCAGGCTGAGTATTCGCTGTCTAAGTTTGGAGCTACTGCTTTTACAGGGAGCGCTGTGGCTTTAAGTTTAATTCGAGAACTTGGGCCAGTTTTAACTGCCTTAATGGTTATTGGTAGAGCTGGTTCTGCGATAACGGCAGAAATTGGCATTATGCGGATTACTGAGCAGATTGATGCACTAAAATCAATGGCTGTAGATCCTATGTGCTATTTAATGGTTCCACGATTTATTGCTGGCTTAATTGTTATGCCGCTATTAACAGCGCTTTTTATTGTGATTGGTATCGGCGGTGGTTACTTAGTTGCTGTAAAACTACTAGGTTTAAGTGGTGGTACTTTTATGAGCGAAATGATTAGTGCTGTTGGCACTACTGATATTTACTCTGGTTTAATTAAGGCGCTTGTTTTTGGTTTTATATTTGGCTGGGTGAGTTGCTATAAAGGCTATACTTGCGGCTTCGGAGCAAAAGGAGTTAACAAAGCAACTACACAATCTGTGGTTACGTCCTCGGTTGCAGTATTAGTTGTAGATTATTTCCTTACTAGTGTCTTAACTCGGGTTTTCATGAACTAAAATGATTTCAGTTAGAAACCTCCATAAACGTTTTGGAAATCAAGTTGTACTTGATGGAATAAGCTTGGATATTGAATTAGGACAAACCTTAGCTATTGTTGGGCCAAGTGGAGTTGGAAAATCAGTTTTACTTAAATTAATTATGGGAATTATGGAGCCTGATGAGGGTGAAGTAGTTGTTTTTGGACAAAATATAACTGCTGCAAAAACTGAGCAGGATAAAAATGTTATTAGAGATTCACTTGGAGTTTTGTTTCAGTCTGCTGCGCTTTTTGATTCCTTAACAGTTTATGAAAATGTTGCTTTTCCTTTAGAACAGCGTCGTGAAAAACATTCTGCAAGTGAGATACATTCCAGAGTAGTAAAAATGTTGGAAGCTTTAGATTTAAAAAAGTTTTCTGAGCGTTTCCCAGAAGAGATTCCGCTAGGTACTAGAAAAAGAGTTGGTATGGCTCGATCTTTAATCACTGAACCAAAGGTTTTACTTTTTGATGAGCCAAATACAGGCTTGGATCCTCTTGTAGGCCAAGAAGTATATGATTTAATTAATAATTGTCGAGAGAAATGGGGGTTTACCGGAGTTGTAATTAGTCATGAGTTACCAGAAGTTTTTCAGGTTTCGGATAGAGTTGCCATGCTGCTTAATGGCAAGGTAGTAATTGATGCTGAGCCTGAGGCTTTTGCTGCTTCGGAAGATCCGGCAGTTCAGCAATTTTTGTATGGGAGAATAGATGGACCAATTAAAATCCAATAATAAACAAACTGTAGCAGCTCCTGCCAGAAAATTTACTCTGGAGTTTTGGGTTGGACTTTTCATGTTTGTTTGCGTTTTGTGTATCGGCTGGTTGTCAATTGGTTTGGGTGGCTTGGATTTGTTTTCATCCGATTCATATGAAATTTATGCCGAATTTGACAATATTTCTGGATTAAAAAATGGAGCTTCAATAGAAATTGGTGGTGTTCAAATTGGAAACGTTGCTGGTATCAGTTTAAAAGATCCTTATGCTTTGGTGTCTTTAAATATTAACAATTCTGTAAAAATTAAAGATGATGATATTGCTTCAATTAGAACCAAGGGGATAATAGGAGATAAATTTGTTAAAATTTCTCGAGGCGGATCAAATACTTATCTAAAACAAGGTGATACTATGGTTGAGACTGAATCAGCTGTAGATATTGAAGATATTATTGGAAAAATCGTCCATAGTCTTGATGGTGGAGAGGATGAAGATAGTAAGGATTTAAGTGAGGAGAAAAAATAAATGAGGGTTTTATTTAATTTAGTATTAATTTGTTTCTTTATATTCCCAAGTGCAGCGTTTGCTAGTCCGAAAGAAGAAATCGAAACAACAATTAACTCGCTTGTAAATATTGTTGAAGAGTTTCCTGGTGATACAAATAAAACTGCCAGAAGA
>JAGRAS010000237.1 GCA_020434465.1 Bdellovibrionales bacterium
TTAGAGATTCCACGCTGGGTATCAACTAGGTTTTTAAGTCTTCTATTACGTGCATTAGAAAGATAAGGCCAAGCAACCAGGTAAACGATCAATAGAAATAAGATCAAAGCAAGCCCAGATGAAATGATTAGAAGTTTATCGTTCATAATAACTCCTAATAATGAGATGCAAGTGTGCCTGTATTTAATGTTATCTCAGGTGGTGAATCACCTAGAAAAACATTATCTCCTGTAAGCACTTCATCGAAATAGCTACTCCAAGACTCAACTCTCCAGACTGGCTGCTCTCCAGTCTTAATAAGAGAAAACATAGGCCTTACTTGAATAACACCTTCAACAAAGTGGCCAATCTCTACTACTTCACCAATCCTTGGCTTGCCAGTTCCTTTTTCTCTAAATAGCCAAACAACAACATCTACAGCTAGAGCTATCTGCTGTCTAATAATATCAATTGAAACTGACTTTTGAGCTCGCCCTAATAAACTTTCAAGCCTAACTAATGTCTCACGAGCATTTCTTGCGTGCACCGTTGACATACCTACGTGACCAGTTTGAGCCGATTCCAAAAAAGCTTCAGCAGCAAAAGGAGTTCTCATCTCTCCAAGCAATACTCTTGTTGGTGTCATCCTTAGAGTTGTTTTAATATGCTCTTGCAAGGAAACCTCACCGACGCCTTCAATGTTTGCTGTACGCGAAACTAAAGATCGGTAGTAAGGGTGTTGTAAATTCAATTCGGGAGTATCTTCAACAGCCACAATAGATTCATCCGGTCCAAATTGTGTGGCCAAACATTTCATCAATGTTGTTTTACCAGTTCCAGTTTCGCCGGCAATCATCATCGTACAAAGCCCGCTTCTAGTGAGACTTGCCAGATAATTAACAATTAAAGGTGGAGCAACTTGATATGTAATGATACTCTCTAGAGAAACACTAGATATTCTAGGAACACGAATTGCCAACAAGGGTCCTCTTTGCCCGCAAACAGACTCGTGCACAGCACAAATACGAATTCCGTTAGGGAAAGATCCATCAACTGTATGTTGTTGGGTAGATAAAGATTTTCCTAAACGTAAAAGAATTCTATCTATAAAAGCTACATATGCTTGATGATTTGGCCAGTGTATGCCGGTTGTTTCGCTAACCTTTCCTCTTTGAAGAACAACAGTCTGGTGATCATATGCATGAATATCTGTTACTTCAGGATTATCAATTAATGGTTGTAGCACTCCCCAACCCATTAAGTCTTTTTGTAAATGGATAATTATATTAGCTCGTTCAATATCATCTAATGCTTCGTTTCTTTTTGCTAAAACTTTATCTACAGCAATAACTATAGCCTCTTCTGATAAAGTCTGATTTTCTGGCTTGCTTTGCAGATTATAGTCACTTCCTAACTCTCTTCTTGCTTCACGTAAAACCGTACTTGCAAGTGGAGATAAACCTCCCTTTGACATTTTAGTTTGACTTCTGCCAGTAGGCTGTCTTGTTACGCGAGGGTTTGAACTTTGTATACTGAGTGAGTTTTGCGTACTTGATCCTGAAGGCAAAGCAGCTTCTACATCACCTTTATGTGATCGATCACCAGAAGCTCTTGTTGAAAAGAGTCCTAGTAATGAATCTTTGGAATCTTCATTATTTGACATTGGTGGCGCACCCTATTTTTGTACTATAATAGTAGATGATCACATCCTTAAAGAGGTCTCTTAAATCAACAATTTAGCTTTAATTTATATTCTAAAACGGCGTTAATTTTGCTTGCAAAACTTCAAATTAAAAATAATGAGGTTTAAATATAGAATGTCATTTTAACAAGAATAACAATTGAAGACTTAGCCTGAACTATTCTTTTTCAGCTTGATTAGCTTTAACTTTTGCTGCAGGTATCAGCTCTCCTTTCTTGAGATACCATTCTTGGCCATCAATAATTACTTTTCCATCATAAGCTTCTTCTTTATTTTTCTGAGTGCTTCCATATAAATCATCAACAGTAATACTTCCAGTTGCTACTCCGCCAGCGCTGTCAATATCACCTCTTAAAGATAAACTCATAGAACCTGTTGTAGAAGCTAACTGGATTTTTGCAGCATCTTTTGCTGTGACAAGAAGAGTTACTGTACTAGGAACTGGCTTACCTGGTTCGCTTTCAGTTTTCGTATCACGCTCAGCAGATAAAACCTTTGCATTCTCAACGATAATAGTTACTCCAGGCTGACCTCTAATACTTGAGGCCCAAACAACATCAACCCTAGCACCAGGCCTTGCCCAACCTTCAACACTACTTCGCTGATCAACTTGAATAGTCACAGCTCGATATCCTTCTGGTATCGCGGCTGTTAAAGTATTTACGGGTCTCTCAGCAGAAATATAATCCATATATAATGGCTGACCGGGTAAAATTAATGATTTAGCAAAATATCCTTGAATAGCTTCGAAATTCTTAACTGCACGGCCACTAATTCCAACTAAGGGCCTAGATTCGATCTTAAACATATCAGGTGACAACTCACTTCCCGCAGGTATTTCTTTTACAGGAACTAGCACATCGGTTGTTTTTATTTGAATTTCCTCTTGAGCAACCGGCGCTGAAACAGCCTCTTGTTTAGCTGCTTTATCTGAAGATGAAAGTAGGAAAAAAACTACAAATATAGACAGAGCTAAAAGAAAAAAAAGTATCAAAAGCAGGATAAGTTTTGTTTTATCTGCCTGACCTGCCGGGCCTGATCCACCAAAATGGCGCGACATAATTTATTCCTCGAGCTAAATTAGGTTTAAGCAAAGTTAAAATCAAACTAGTTAAAAATAACAGTTAAAAATTAACAACGCCCAGGTTAAGTGACAGAACCTAAATTAAATCTTTCGGCTTCTATCAACTTAGAAATATATAAAAAGCAAAGCTGCAGTCTTGCTAGTAAGTAGCAAAACTGCAGCATTTAGAAACTTCGATAAAGAAATTATCTATTATATCTGACCGCTTAAGTTACTAGCTACGTCAGAGAATACCTGTGATGCGTTCTGACCTACTGTACGAATAGCAACCATTGCAAGAATTGCAATCAATACTAACAATAGCGCGTACTCAACAAGAGACGCTCCCAACTGTTTATTGCGATCTCTATTATTCGCCATCAAACTATCCTCCATCAATTTTAAAAAAAATCTACAACTCAACATCTCACTTAGATAATGAGTTGGAACTTCTCATCCAACCAGAAATAACACATGGCAAGTGATGAGAACTTCCCACGTTTTATTTTTGTATATCCTGAATAGCACGAAGATTACTGACTATGAAAGCCATAAAACTACATAAGATTGATAATTTTTCGATAAAAAGGAGTTTTATTTTGGAGTAAGGCTACGAATTTCCTTTGAAAATCTTAGAAAGCAACCCACTAC
>JAGRAS010000238.1 GCA_020434465.1 Bdellovibrionales bacterium
ATGTTGTAAGAAGGTAGCAATGGGAAGTTTGGCTATATCGGGATTGCTCAGTACAAGGTTTAAGTCAACTTTTAATAAGTTAGCTAAAGCACTTTTCTCTTCTGGCACGAGTGAATTGATTAAAGCTATTGCCTTTGATAAATCACTGGCTACTACTTGAGGAGAACTACCAAAATCATCTTTTCTTTTAGAAGGACCAAGCATTTATTAAACTCCAAAAAACTTGATAAAATAAATATGCATAAAAATATTAAGAATCTAAGCAGCAACCAAGGCTGTCCAAATTGCTCCTTCTGTAGGCTTTAAATCTATAGAGGAAACAGCCTTTCCTTCTAGTCTTTGACTAGTACGTTCACTATCTAAATCAGCTAAGCCGCTATCTGTAACTACTAAAACACCTAGGCCATCAGAAAGTGTTCCGCCATTTTTAATTGGCAGGTCTTTTGTAATTAACAGATAAAGATTAGCTGCTACAATAGTGTCGACTCTTGAAGAAAGACTGCGATTTTGCCTTGAAAGTAATACTTGAAGATCCCAATTGTTCAATTTTAATTGTGCTTCTTCAAACACACTAGGATTTAAATCTTCAAATGCAACAGCTTTGGATTGCTTATCAGCTACAGAACTAGCTGCTGTATTTTTTAAACACATTGCGAGCTGAGTAGCGTCATAGCTTAAAGTTTGTGAAAACAAACGCTGACTATGAGCATCAAGCGTCTTCACTACTTCTGCTAAATCTTGATCAGGCTTTAAAATCCAAGAGACTTGTCTCTTTTCTTTAATAATACCCACTTCAAAAAAAGCTTTATTAAAAAAATCTCGAACTAAAGGATCTAGCTCAGCACTTGTTATATTATAAAATGTACAAGCACCAGGAACGCCTGGTCCTTTAAGACTACCAAAATCTTGAGGGGAGTTTGCATGAAAAATTGCCATAAAAAACACCTTAATAAATGGCTAAAACTGCCAGAAATTCTATAGAAATTTTTAACTTAAGCAAACTTTTTCCAAGTTAAAGCTAGTGTGTCTGTAAAAACAGCCCTTTATAAAATACGCTGGAATTGTTAAGCATTTTGTGACTTTTAAGTCTATTATTATAATCTAACTTAGATTAAAACTTAATCCTTTGTAATGACTAGAGAAAAGCTTTCAGCAGAACAAGTAAGAATTCGTTTAGTGGACATTCCAGGCTGGTCTTTCGAAAATAATAAGCTAAAACGAGAATTTTTATTTGATAATTTCGTCCAAGCATTTGGATTTATGAGCCAAATGGCTTTAGTATCAGAGAAGTTAAATCATCACCCAGAATGGTTGAATGTCTATAAAAAGGTAATTATAGAGCTTATTACCCATGATGCTGGCGGAATAACAGAGCTTGATTTTAAATGGGCCAAACACGCAAATAGTTTAGTAGAAAAATAATATGCTTGGATTTTTTACAAAAAAAATTTTTGGGACTAGAAACGATAGGATTCTTAAAGGTCTTCGCCCTTTTGTAAGCCACGTCAATGAACTTGAAGCTCATTATGAAAAAATGAGCAATGAAGATCTCAAATCTCAAACTGCAATCTTTAAAGAGAAATTAAATCAAGGCGCAACATTAGATGATATTCAATCAGCAGCTTTTGCTGTAGTTCGCGAAGCTGCAAAAAGAACTCTTGGGCAAAGGCATTACGATGTTCAGTTAATTGGGGGAGCTGTTCTGCATCAAGGAAAAATTGCAGAAATGAAAACTGGTGAAGGAAAAACTCTGGTCGCAACCTTACCAGCTTATCTAAACGCTTTGACTGAAAAGGGTGTTCACATCGTGACAGTCAATGACTACTTAGCAAAACGAGACGCTGAGTGGATGGCACAAGTTTATAATTTCTTAAATTTATCAGTTGGCGTTGTTCATCACGGCCAAAACCATGCAACAAAACTTAAAGCATACCATTCTGACATTACATACGGGCAGAATAATGAATTTGGCTTCGATTATTTAAGAGATAATATGAAATATAGCAGTAGAGAGATGTTACAAAAACTTCATGCTTATGCAATTGTTGATGAAGTAGATTCTATTTTAATCGATGAGGCAAGAACGCCACTTATTATTTCTGGGCCTACTGAAGATTCAACTGATAAATATCAGTTGATTAATAAAATTATCCCTAAACTTGTAAATACTGAACATTATGATGTTGATTTAAAATCAAAAAATCCAACTCTTAATGAAGCTGGCGTTGCAAAAGCAGAAGATTTACTAAACATTGATAATCTATTCGATCCAAAAAATATTGAAATTTTACATCACGTAAATCAGGCACTTAAAGCTCATACTACTCTAGTTAGAGATGTTGATTATGTAATTAATGATGGAAAAGTTGTAATTGTTGATGAGTTTACTGGTCGACTCATGCCTGGCAGAAGGTGGTCTGACGGCTTACATCAAGCAGTTGAAGCTAAAGAAGGTTTACAAATTGCAACAGAAAACCAAACTCTTGCCAGTATTACATTTCAGAACTTCTTTAGGATGTATGAAAAGCTTGCCGGGATGACTGGTACTGCTGATACGGAAGCAGTTGAATTTATGCAAATTTACAATCTTGAAGTTGTTGTAATTCCAACCAATAAACCTATGGCAAGACAAGATCTTAGTGATAAGGTTTATAGATCCCCAGAGGAAAAATACAATGCTGTAGTTGAAGATATTCAGGAAATTACTGAAACCGGGCAACCCATTCTAGTTGGAACAGTTAGTATTGAACAAAGTGAAAATTTATCTAAACAGTTAAAAAAGGCTGGAATTGAACATCAAGTTTTAAATGCTAAGCATCATGAAACAGAAGCAGAAATAGTTGCCCAAGCTGGTCGATTTGGTGCTGTTACAATTTCTACTAATATGGCAGGCCGAGGAACTGATATTATGCTTGGAGGAAACCCTAGTTTTCTTGCGGCAAAAGAAACTGGAACTAGAGAGATTAATGATCCAACTTATCAAGAAGCTTTTAAAAAATACCAACAAGAGTGTAATCAAGAAAAAGCTAGCGTACTTGAGGCTGGAGGTTTGTATATCATTGGTACTGAGCGCCATGAATCTAGAAGAATAGATAATCAGTTACGTGGTAGAGCAGGTCGCCAAGGAGACCCTGGAAAAACAAGCTTTTATATATCTCTAGGTGATGATTTAATGCGGCGCTTTGGTGGCGAGAGACTACAAAACATAATGAATAAACTTGGTTGGGAAGAAGGTGCGGCGATTGATGGTAGAATAATTAGCAGGACAATTGAAAATGCCCAGGAAAGAGTTGAGCAGTTTCACTTTGAAGCTCGCAAACATGTTACTGAATACGACGATGTTATGAATAAACAAAGAC
>JAGRAS010000239.1 GCA_020434465.1 Bdellovibrionales bacterium
TTACTAGCCATTTTGCTGCGATAAAAGCTCTATATTTATTAAGAATCTTTAACCAACTCAAAACATCTAAAAAATAATATGAGATTATCTAATTATACAAATTTTATTATTGTTTTTTTTCTGCTGTTTATTGCATGTCCTGTTCATGCAGAAGAAAGTCTTGAATTAGAAATAGAATATGCTGATGATGCTGAAAATGTTTTGTTCACAATCACACCAAGTACTGACAGGGCATGTATTTATAATTTTTATGCTCAACAGAGGAAAAAGAGGCTAAATAAATTACCCGGCGGAGCTCCTAGCATTGCAACTTTTCAGTGGGAAGGTAAAGTTGCCTTGCGAGCCTTTAATCTTGAACCAATTAAAAAACCATTAGAAAAACTAAATCACAGATTTAGACGAAATGTGTTTTTTCGGATTATGCTTCGTTGTGATGGTTACGAGGGAGAACGCAACTTTTCTTCAATCTATAAATTACGTTTAAATACTTCGACAGAGAGTGGTCTAAAAAGTGTTAAGGCGTGGATTCAGCGTGCTAAGTACAATATTGACTATGCAAATGATACTTTGTAAAAACTATTGTTTTTAAAACAAGTATCATAAATAAAGATGATCAAAAGAAAACTCGTCTACATTTACCCGTACACAAAAGATAAAAAAGTTCTCATTCAAGACAGACGTTCAATTAGTAAGTTTGGGGAAGAATGGGGCGCGTTTGGTGGACAAGTAGAAGCAGGGGAGGATATTCAAACTGCTGTTAAGAGAGAGGCTCTTGAAGAGCTAGGAATAAGTTTATTGAATCCAAGGCATATCGGATTTTTTGAGTGCCAAAATACTTACAAGGGAAATTTATTTGATGTCGAAATAGATGTTTTTACCAGTTTGCTAGAAACTGAAATAGAAGAATTACAAGTTATGGAAGGTGATGGTTGCGCACTATATGACTTAGCTGAAGCAAAAAAACTAAAGTTTGTTCATGAAATTGACTACAAGATTATTGATTGTGTTTTTAAGTCACTCATATAGGTTTTTTAATTAAATTTTTAACGTCTTCAAGCATAATGTAAATACATGGCACAATTGCCAGGCTAATAAAAGTAGCAAAAATTATTCCAAACCCAAGAGAAATTGCCATTGGAATTAAAAACCTTGCTTGCATTGAAGTTTCAAAGATCATTGGTGCTAAACCAAAAAATGTTGTTAATGAGGTTAGTAAAATTGGTCTAAATCGTCTTATCCCAGCATTTTGAACTGCATCAAATGCGCTCATACCGGAAGCTCGTAATTCATTAGCTTTTACTATTAATACTAGAGAGTCATTAACTACAACGCCGGATAAAGCGATAATTCCAAACATGCTGATAATGCTAATTGTATATTCTGGCTGCCCAGGAAGCAGGCTTACTATATAATGCCCAGCGACTGCTCCAATAATACCAAATGGAATGCTAAGCATAACTATAATTGGCTGTACATAACTTCTAAAAGGTACAGCCAATAATGCGTACACTGTTAGCATTGAAAGTATAAAGCCAATTTTAAGTGCGCCAAGTGTGTCAGTTTGAGCTTCCTTTTCTCCTCCAAGTGAAAAACTGAGACCAGGGTACTTTTCAATTAATTTTGGCATTTCAGTTTCAATAATTTGAGAAATAATCTGATTAGCATTAGTTTTATCTTCATCTACTTCAGCAGTTACGGGTACGATACGCATTCCATTTCTTCTAGAGATTTTTGTATATGATTTCCCCTCATCAATTAATGCAGCTTCTGCAAGTGCAAGTTCTCCTCCTTGGGGAGTTTTAATGATAAATTGATTTAAAGTGTTAAGCGTTTTTCTTTCATGTTCAGGCAAGCGAACTAAAACTTTGACTTCGTTTCTACCACGCTGCTGCCTAAGAGCTTCAGCTCCATAAAATGCAGATCTTAATTGCCTTGCAAGTTGTCCAACAGAAATTCCTAAGCTTTCTGCCTCAGGTGTGATTTTAAAACTATATTGTTCTTTGCCACTTTCAACACCATCATCTATATCAATCACTCCAGCATAATTAGAAAGTATACCCGCTAAATCTTGAGCAGCTTGTTCTGAGACAACGCGGGATCTATGGGTAAGGTTGAATTCAATTGCTGCACCATCACTAGCTCCAGTTTCAGATTTGAAAATTAAATTATCTAAACCTGGAATTTCTCCAATTTCTTGTCGCCAAATTTTAGAGACTTCTGTCGCAGTAATGTCTCTTTCGTTTGATGGAACGAGCGAAATTTGTGCAGCAATAATATGACTTCCGCCTGGCCCCCCTGCTGAAGCTCTTGGTGAGTGCCCAGCCATTGCTTTACCTATTTGTGAATAAATACCAGTGCTAATAGTTTTGTTACTAGCTTTTTGCAAAGTACGATTTGCTGAGTCAACAAGTTGCGATCTAACCTGCCGAGAGTTTTCAATTGGAGTTCCAAAGGGCATGGTTGCTTGTACTGTTATAAAATCAGCATCTATAACAGGAATATAGGTAAATCTTATATGATTTCCAGCAAGTGCTCCGATTGTGATGATCAAAATAGCAATAGTAGCAGCAACTGTTGCGTATCTAAATTCAATCATTTTATTTACTGACGGCGCGTAAACCTTATCGATAAATTGTTTAAGTTTCTCAGAAAACCACTTCCCGGGCTGGTTAAGTTTATCAATAAATTTATTTCTCTTAGGAATATGTGCAAGGTGAGCCGGAAGAACAAATAATGATTCAATTAATGAGATACCAAAAACGCAAACGACAACTGCTGGGATTTGTCTAAAAAACTTTCCTGAGACACCAGGAACCATAAATAAAGGTAAGAAAGCAACAATATTAGTTAGAACTGCAAATACTACAGGAACAGAAACATCTTTAGATCCAATAGTGGCAGCGGCTAAAGCATCTTTTGTATTTTGCCTTTCATCAAATACATTTTCACCAACAACAATTGCATCATCTACAACTATTCCTAGGCTTACAATAAATGCAAATAAAGAGATCATATTTATTGAGGCATCCATTGCAGGAAAAATTAAGAAAGATCCTAAAACTGAAATAGGAATTCCCAGCATTACCCAAAAGGCCAACCTTACTTCAAGAAATAAACCAAGTAAAAGGGCAACAAGTATCAAGCCCAAAGCTGCATTTTTTAGTAAGAGATTTATTCTTTCCTTAAATGTAACTGAGGTATCTCTTAGTACTTTAACATCAACGTTTTCTGGAATTTCTTGCTTTAGTTCATCAATATAATTATATACGGCATCAGAAACAGATTGAGGAGTTTCGTCTCCAACGCGATATACTTTAATTTCAACACCAGGAAAACCCTCGA
>JAGRAS010000023.1 GCA_020434465.1 Bdellovibrionales bacterium
CACCATCAAGCAAGCTGTACTGACTGTGTATATTTAAGTGAACAAAATCCATTTCTAAAGTTGCGATTGCTTTTTATGCCTATCAAATTAAAAAAACTACTGTGTAGCAAGCTAAACTTTAATTTACTTAAATTCCACCAATTAGCTAAGAAAAACTTATGGCATGCTTAGATTTAAGTATTATTATAAGTTTTGTTAACAATAATAAGCGCTTATCAGATAGGCTTAAGTTATAAGCGCCTATACTGTTGATAAGCTGTTTAACTATTTTTTTATAATATGTTTTTTAAGAAGAGTTAACGTTTTTTGGACTTTGATTTATTCAAACGGATAGCCTTTTTCTTTCCACTCCGGATAACCCAATCTGAAGTAATGCACACTACTGTAACCCCATTTTACAGCCTCTGAACTTGCAAGAGAGCTTCTTGCACAATGTATTCCATTACAATAAAAAACAATTGAGTCCTCATGCTTTATTCCTTCTTGCTTTAATGACTCGTCTGTTAGAGTTGTATTTTCGCTAATTTTGTCATCATAAATTATATGTAATGCCCCAGGTATTCTTCCTGCTTCCCAGTCACTATTTTTTCTAACATCTATAAAATATGCGCCTTGCTCGAAAAGCTGCTTGGCTTCAACTGCATTTACAGTTTTAGCTCCTGTTACTTCATCAGGAGATATATAATCAGAATCGTTAGCAAATGCTGAACTGACTATAAAAAAAAGCGTAAACAAACAAACAAGTATTTTAAATCTCATACCTCTTAAAAACGGCTAAAAGCTTTATAAGCTAAATATAACATGCCTAAAAAACACTCACTTATTTAGTTTTCAGAGGATCAGCCGATAAAATTAGGGGGACTACGTACTTAATAACTAAAAAATGATATATGGTGAAGCCTAGGTTAAATACCAGATTTGTATTCATTTCAGGTTTTAAGTTACTAATACAGACTTGCATACTTTTTGCTACCTACCATTATTTTATCCAGCAAATCCATAAAAGTAATAATGAAGAAATCAGCTCTTATTATTCCATGATGTGGAAGCAGTCTATTAATAAACACCAGTCGGCACTTGAACAGCAAGTAATCGCTTTAACTAGAGATAAAGAATTAATCAAGAATATTCAAGATAAAAACATAAATGTTTTAAACGACTCAATTGAATCAACAATAAACAGATTGCATGCACTTGAAATTGCAGACGATGTGAAATTATTTAGTTCTGATGGAACATTATTAACAAAGCAAAATGAAAATAAATTTCCTAATCTAAGTTTATTAGTTAAGAAGTGTCGGAAAAGCCTCACGAATCTAGCTTCGATAGTTGATTCTGACGATAGTAAACTGTTTTATAGTATTACTTTTCCACTCTTTCAAAGAGGAAAAATAGCTGGATTTGCGATCTACCTGGCTTCTCTCGAAAGATTAACACAAGAACTTGAGAACTTAAACAGTATATATGTATCAATTAGCGACAATAAAAAGAATGAGTTTTTCAAAGAAAATTTAACTCTAAAAAGTGCTTTCGATGAAATTCAAGTAGATGATACGCCAGTTGCTTTTCGCCAGGAAATAAATCTAAAAAACTATCAAGTAGTTATTCTACCAGTTAAAAATACACATAATGAACATATAGGTAATATTGCTTTTGCAAAAGACATTACAAACTTAATATTAAAAGAAAAGAAATCGAATTTAATCGTCGCGATTAATTGTGGAGTAGTAATCCTACTTTCGCTACTTCTCTTTTACTTTTTCGTAGTTAGAGAAAGTAATATTTTATTAGAATTAGAGGAAGAAAAGACCCAAAAACTAACAACCTACAACGACATGATGAAAGAAGCTAGCGAAGCAAAAAGCCAGTTCCTTGCTAATATGAGCCATGAAATTAGAACTCCATTAAACGGAATTGTCTCAATTGGTCATCTTCTATCTATGAGCACTTTAGATGAGCAACAGAGAGAAGATGTAGATACCCTATTAAGTTGCGCCGAGTCTCTTAGAGATCTAGTGAGTTCAGTGCTGGATTTCTCTAAAGTAGAAGCTGGCAAAATGTATGTTGAGAGAATAGAATTTGATCTGGAAAAACTTATAAATAAGGCAATTTCTAATTTTCAAGGGGCTGCACGGGAAAAAAACATTGAGCTAGCACTATGCAAGGTAGGCGAAATCCCAAGCCGTGTTATTGGTGATCCAACAAAGATATTGCAAATCTTATCTAATTTTATTTCTAATGCGATAAAATTCACCCCTAAGCTTGGCGGCATAGTAGTTTTTATAGAAACTAACGTACTAGATGATGAAAGATTAGAATTTAAATCTCATGTTGTTGATAGTGGAACAGGTATAAGCAAAGAAAAATGGGACTTAATATTTGAACCATTTACGCAATCAGATAATTCAATAACTCGAGAATATGGAGGCACAGGCTTAGGGCTATCACTTTCCAAAGCTTTAGCAGAATTAATGGATGGAAACCTAACAGTAAACAGCAGACCTGGTATCGGCTCTGTCTTCTCTTTTAACTTATTTTTGGAAATTTCAAAAAAGAAAAGCTTAGACAACTTAGTGACTAAGCCGGATACAAAAAACATAAAACCGAAACAAGCAAACGTTTTAGTTGTAGAAGATAACGAAATAAATCGAAATTATATTTCGCGTTGGCTTGAAAATAAAAATTTTACTGTTACTTCAGCTAACGATGGAGTAGAGGCGCTAAAAGTAAACAAACTTAATAGTTTTGACATTATTCTAATGGATTTACACATGCCTCGAATGGGAGGTATTGAGGCAACTGAATTAATTCGCAAAAAGCAAAAAAACGTTCCAATTATAGGCATTTCAGCAGATGTTACGAGTGGAATAAGAGAATCTTGTATTAGTTCTGGAATGACAGATTATTTATCTAAACCGATAGATTTTGCTGAGCTTGAAGAGATTTTAAATAAATACTTGAACTACATAAATTCCTCAAGCTCGTACAAATCCTAAGAGATGAATGTTGATAGAAAACTATAGAGAAATTTCAAATATTTGCTAGTCTTTTGCGAGTCATATATACATGTCCCCGACGACTTTTAGCTATATTTCTTGTTTCTTTAAAATCTTCTGTGTTCTTAAATTGAGCACGGCCACTATCAAGTGGTGTAATCTCGATCTTTGAGAGTTCCTCTTTTTGCTTAACTTCCTCAGCTTCTTCAAAAGCATTTTTTAAATTCTCTCGATGAGTATGTGTTCTTATTTTTTGTTCAGCATGCAAAGCGCTAATTGACAATAGTACTATGAGCTGTACATAAAAAAGTTTTGCTATAATGTTAAATCGTTTCATTATGAATTTTTCTCACCTTTATTATAATTATTAAAAAGTACTTTACTGCAATGTAAATCAAATGAAAATTTCACTTTCATTAACAGAGCCGCAATTAAATCTCTTATGTATATTATGCGTTTATTGAGACCAAATGTAATATAAATTATTATAATAAATTCAAATAGTTATAGCCAGTAAACTTTAAAAAATTATCCCTAAAGGCAAAAACTCCATCCATCCGATAAAAAATGCAGGTTTAACAATTTAGCTAATTAACAAATCTGAACTGGGGAAAATATGAGTCTTAAACTACGTTTAATGCTAGGCATAATGATCAATGTGTTTATCTGCTTAATTACTTGCGTTGGAGCTATTTGGTCTATTCATCAACTGGGCAATGGGTCACATGAACTAGTTGACTCTAGCGTTGCAATCAGAAATCACCTTGCAAGTGATATGATGCATGACGCTTTAAGAGGAGATGTATTAAAAGCTATTTTAATCTCAGCAGATACTGGCATGGAACTTGGCACACTAAATGAAGTAGCAGGTGAAGTAACTGAACATGGTAATTTGTTCCGTGAAATGCTCGATAAAAATAATGAGATTATTACAGATAATAAGACAATAAACCAAGTAAATGAAGTACGTCCTAGTTTAGATAAATATATCACTCTTGCTGAAGCTATAGTTACAAATGCTGCAAAACATGATAGCTCAATTCAGCAGGACCTAAATGAGTTCATGGAAGCTTTTGAAGATCTTGAAGGAAAAATGGAAGCTCTAAGTGATTCGATTGAAAACACTTCTAAAGATATTGGCGACAAAAACTGGCATTTTATTGACAACACTGAAATTCTTTTTATAGCCATTTGCGTCCTGGCTATTCTGATTGCTGTTACTACAGTTGTATACATACAAAGAAAAGTAATCTCCCCTCTTATCAGCATGATTGAATCTACAAACAAGACCTCAAATCTTGTTGGCAATTCTGCTAATCAAATTGGAACCGAAAGTTCAAATTTAGCATTTGGCGCAACTCAACAAGCTTCATCTTTAGAAGAAACAGCAGCTTCTTTAGAGGAGATATCTTCAATGGTTAAGCAAAATGCAAGCAATGCTCAGGTCGCAAACGATTTGGTTAGCTCTCTTAATACTATGTCTAGTGAAGGGGTGGAATCTATGAAAGAAATGTCTTCGGCCATCCAAAGTATACAAGATGCAGCTAATGAAACAGCAGAAATTATTAAGACAATTGATGATATTGCATTTCAAACAAACCTTCTTGCTCTTAATGCAGCGGTAGAAGCCGCCCGAGCTGGTGATGCTGGAAAAGGCTTTGCTGTTGTAGCAGAAGAAGTACGTAAACTTGCTCTTCATAGTGCAGAAGCAGCTAAAAACACTACTTCACGCATCCAAAGATCAAAAGAACTTGCTCAAAATGGAGTAAGTGTAACAAAAGCAGTTGATGATTCACTTAAGAAAATGTACGACAGCTCAATTAAAGCTTCATCTATTGTACAAGAAATTGCCTCTGCCAGTAGAGAACAGTCTGAAGGAATTAATCAGATTAATAGTGCCGTTTCAGATCTAGATAGAGTAACTCAACAAAATGCAGCTTCAGCTCAAGAGTCGGCAGCTGCAGGGCAACAATTGCTTTCTCAGTCTGGTATACTTGCAAAAATTGTTACTGAGCTTTCAACATTAGTCCATGGGAAGCCACAGTCAACAGTTAAAATAAAAAACTATTCTAAAAAACCTAGTATGCCAAAAAAACATAAGCAAAATGACTTTGAAACTGATCAAGAACTTAACGATCTTGAAACTGAAATACTAAGTGTTGATTCACCTGAGTCAATCATCCCTTTAAGTGATTCTGATTTTAATATTGTTTAAAAAGCATTTCGTTAAAAAACTGGGGCTATATATGAAATTGTTACAGCTTTTATCACTTATTATCTTAATCAGCACTCAGGCTTATGCCGAAAGTGAAGAGCATTTTTTTGGCGACTGGGGCGGCTTGCAATCTTACTTTGAAAAAAATGGCATTACATCTGAAGCTGTTTTAACTATTGATTCAATGTCAAATGTTTCAGGAGGATCTGAAAAGAACAGTGCTACACTAGGTAACTTCGATCTTGCTTTTGCAATTGATACTGAAAAACTTGGCCTTTGGAAAAATGGTACTTTTTTCTTTTACGGATTGGCAAACTTCGGAGATTCAATTTCTGAGCATATTGGAGATCTTCAGGGAGTTGATAATATTGAAGCCTATGGTACAGCCAAACTATATGAAGCTTGGTATGAGCATAATATCACAGAAAAGCTCTCTTTTCTTTTTGGTCTACATGACTATAACTCTGAATTCTACGCCTTAGAACATTCCTCTGGTTTAATTAACAGCTCTTTTGGAATTGGTGTTGATAGCTCACAAGCTGGGCCAAGCATATTTCCTACAACAGCATTGGGAGGCAGAATTAAACTGGCACCAAGCGACCAATTTTACTTATTATTAGCAACTTATGACGGCTTACCTGGATCTGCAAATGATCAATCAGGCACGCAAATTTCTTGGGACTCAGACGAAGGCTTTTTTCACGCAGCAGAATTGGGAATTCTTGGAGAAGAAGACTCTTATTATAAACTTGCTCTAGGCGGTTGGTGGCATACATTAAAGTTCTCTGACTATTCTGAAAATGCTAGAGATGAAAACTATGGAGTTTACTCGATAGCAGAAAAATCTTTTAACGAGTCCATTGGCGCTTTCTTACAACTTGGCTGGGCTGATGAAAATAGGAATCAAGTTGTACATTACTATGGAACAGGATTAACTTATTTAGGACTATTACCAAATCGCCCTGATGATTTGCTATCTTTTGGAGTTGCGATTGCCGAAATAAGTGATGAGTTCCGTAAGTCTTTTTCTACAAAATCTACAGAAACTGTTTTTGAAATAAACTACAGAATCGAGGCTACTCCATACCTGGCAATAACTCCTGATTTACAGTTTGTGCTGAATCCTGGAGCTGACCCTGCTCTTAAAAGATGCAGTAGTTATGGGATTTAGAACTGAATTAGCTTTCTAACCTGAATTCGGTTTAATAGGCCTAGCGAGAAATGCAAGATAGCTTAGTGAAATTAAATTCTGTTTTTAATTGACACCTTCTCTTCGCATTGCAACTTCTTTTAGACCTTCGAAGCCAGGGTTAGACATTTTAATTTTTGATATTCTGCTACCAACTTGTGCTAGTGCCTCAGCATTTGAAAAACTAAACAATTGAAATTTTATTTTTGGCCAGTTTTGCTTAAAAAAAGCTTTTGAGTCTGCATAAGCAATATCAAACGCTCTAAATCCATATTTATTAACCAGAGTTATTATTGCTGCTTTTCTGTATGGAGTCTTATCCATTCTACTTGGAATTAGAATACCATCATTTTTCTCTGCTATTGAGATAATCTCTTCCAAACTAGCATTTACTCGATATGATCTATTACCATATTCACTTTCTGGAACTTTTAACTCACTAAGAAATTGATTGATTTCTTTAGAACCAAACTGCTCTGGAAATAAACATGATAGTGTCACATCATCACACTCTTCTATTGCACACCTAATTACAACACCAGGAATAACCGTAATAGAAGATTCCTGCGCAGCAAGTTGTAGTTGATCGATAAAATTACCACTATGAAAATCAGTAACTGCTATTAAATCAATTTTCTTAACTTTAGCTAGCCTTACTAAGGCAGGCGCAGTTTCAATTCCTTCAATACCTAAATAACCTAAAGAAGAAGGGCTGTGAATTCGCAAGTCCATCACATAGCTTTTTTGTCTAGATCTGGTCTTTTTTAATTGGTCTTGTAACGTATTATTTTCTTTTTTGGACGACATACTAACACCTCTTTCTACTGCGCATTTAGCACATTTAAATTTCTTAGCGTCTTAGCACCCCTTGTGATAAATACAAGAAGCCAACTACTCAGATTTTGAGTCAGCGCTATGCTCTAAAACATCATCTGCTTTATCTCTAACATCTTGGGTTGAAGTCGACATAACAGCCCTCTCGCGTCTATGTTTTGCCGCTTCTGTCCCTCGTGTATGGTCATAGCTAACACCCATGAACTCTTTAAGCAGAGTTCTCATAGATGCAAGCTGGGCTTCAATGCGTTCAAATTCATTTCCACCAGGTAGGCTTTCAACTTGAGCCGTAAGTCTTTCAAGTCTAATTACCAAGTTATTTACTTTTGTAGACATCAAATCGATTTTTGACTCGAACAATTTTAGATCGCTAACAGTCATTAAGCCCATCATCCGTGCTACGGTTGAAGCCTTAACGTCACCACGATTTTGATTTAGTTCAAGCATGCTTGCAGCAGTACTTCCTAAATCTATTCCAGTTTGTTGAATCTGAGTCTCAGATTTTTGCTCCTCTGAATTTTCTTGCTTAACTTCCTCTGATGCAGATACTTGCTCTTCGCTCATACAAAGCCTCTCCCAAAAAGCTCTAAAACCTTTAATTAAAAACAGTCAGCGTTGGCCCGCTTCCCTCTAAATAGAGACATCGGCTCTTTCGTGGTTTAGATGAATATTTGGTGGCTATAGATTCGTGTAATTGTATGGGTTTTACTTAGCTCAAATCTAATAAAATCAATTTCTATAACTAATATTAGCTATAAACTGTATGCTATTGAAATAATTATACTTCTGACCGGCTCTCAAGAATTCTTAATTTAGTAATTCTATTCTGTTCCATCTTTTCTACACGAATACTAACACCATTCCAGTCTAGTATCTCTCCTGAGGTGGGTATCCTTCCCAGGGTATTTATCACAAACCCCGCAATTGTATCGTACTCGCCTATTGGCAAGCTATGGGGAAGAATTTGATTTAAGTCATCAATTAATATTCTAGCATCCACTAGGAAATCACCATTTTTTAGTTTTTTTACTTCTTGATTATCTTCTGGCTCATCAAATTCATCAAAAATTTCACCAAAAATTTCTTCAATTAAATCTTCAACTGTAACAACTCCATCTACGCCACCATGCTCATCTAGAACAACAGCAAAGTGACTTTTATCTTTTTGTAGCTCCTGAAGCACAGAATCAAGTTTTCTTGAATTTGGAATAATTGTTACTGGCCGTATAAATTCTTCAATAGAAGGAGAAGTTTTCTTAGAAACTAAACTAGGGATTAAATCTTTTATAATTAGCATGCCTCTCACATCATCGAGATCATCCCCATAAACTAAAAGTCTTGAATATCCAGTTTCAGCAAAAACTTTTAATACTTGTTCCAAATCTAAGTCAATTTTAACAGCAGCAACATCTTTTCGTGGTGTCATAACTTCGCGAATAACAGTATCACCAAAGGCAACGACCCCTTCGATCATCTCCCTTTCATCCTCCTCAATTTCACCAGCTTCCGTACTAGCCTCTACTATCTCAGCCAAATCTTCGGATGAAACTACCAACTCTCTTTCTCTTGGCATTTCTAGTTCAAAAGCATCTACAACGTCTTTTACCATACGATCTAAGACAAAAGTTATTGGGCTCAAACACCAAGAAATGAAAATAATAATCAGAGAACTGCCGCATAAAGCACGCTCAGGATAAGTATAAGAAATAGCTCGTCCGATTTGGGAACAAGTTAGTGCGATTAAAGGCACAACACTAAAAACAAAAATTGTTCCAGCAATAAACTGAAATTCAGGATTAGTAATCCAATCTGCAAAAAAATTTGCAGAATTTAAAGCAAGCTTAGAGATATAAAATCCAATAAATAGAATGATCAAAAAAGTGCTCACTTGGCTCGACAATAAATATCTTCTAGGTTTGTCAATTATTTTATTTGCTAACTTTGCACCAAAAGTTTTACTCTCAATAAACTCTCTGAGCTTACTAGATCTTGAGCGAATAATTGCCGATGAAGCTAAAGTAAAAAAACCAAATAGGAGCATAAGCACCAAGGTAATTATTAAGTCGAAGAAATACGAATCTGCTTCCATCTAGAGATTTTGGCTAAAAAAATGATGTAGTCGAATATTAATAGATATAAAGTCTTTTTCTTGAGAGGTTATCGGGCTGAGCAACGCCGATGGAGGCTCCCCATCTTCCTGTTTATTCATTTTTTAAGTTTTTAACTCCCGTTCTATAGATATCTTTAAAAGAGATCACCCTAAAAGACTGGGGCCAGCAAAAAAATCGCTACCACCTCATATTCTTATGTTTTTAGGATCTTATGTCAATATAAAGCATCATCTAAAAATATCGTGACCACAATGCTTACGACGCATATAATCTAATGGAATAAACTAAAGAAGCAACTTATGAATCACTCTATACCAACTCGCGAAATCCTCTGGAACGTTTCTAGCCTTGCAAATGTAGTACTGATGTATGCCATATTTGCTCTTTCGCTTGTCGTTGCCTTAAATGGAATTTGGAGAAGAGCTGAACTTTGGAAAAGTGGTAAAGCTGAAGATGAAAATTTAGGCTCTATCCTTAATCGCATAAAAGATCTTTTTACAAATGCTTTGTTACAGAAAAAAGTAGTTCGCAATAAAAATGCTGCAATTGCTCATACATTAATTTATTTTGGATTTCTTGTTTTACTATTCACTACCACAATGGTCTTAATCGACCACGATCTGGGCATAAGAATTTACCGTGGTGATTTCTACTTGGGAATTACAATTTTTAGTGATGTATTTGGGCTGGGTGTATTAATCGGCTGTGTTTTGATGGCTCAACGTCGTTATTTACAAAATCCTGACCAATTACACAATCGATTGGCTGATAGCTTGATCTTAAATTCTATTATGCTGTTAGTTGTTCAAGGCTTTCTTCTTGAAGGCTTGAGGATACATGTCACAAACGACCCTTGGGCCTTATACTCCCCAGTTGGCTTTGCTGTTGCAAAATTTTTCTGGTTTCTGTCAGCTAAAGCTGCAAGCTTACTGCATTTTACAATCTGGTGGTTTCATAGCATTACGGTTTTCGCATTAATTGCACTTCTACCTTACACAAAATTTTGGCATATCATTGCGAGCAGCGTTAACTTATTTTTCTCATATAAAAATAGACCTGCTGGCGCCCTAAGCTTTCCAGGAGACATTGAAGCTTTAATGGAACAAGGAGAAGAGTTTTCGCTCGGACTTGGAAATATTAAAGACTACTCTTGGAAGCAGTTGATGGATTTAGACGCCTGTACAAGCTGTGGTAGATGTCAAGACGCGTGCCCTGCCTATAACTCAGGAAAACCGCTTTCACCAAAATGGGTAATCTTAGATACAAGAAACCATGCTTTGGCATTGCAAGCAAAGGATGCTTTAGCTGATTCAAAATCTCCTGAACTCCTAAAAAATCTGGATAAAAAACTAACCACTGATTTTTTCCTTAAATCTAGCGGACTAAGACTTTCTGAAGACGGCAAATCTTTTGAAGGAAAAGGTGAGTTTAGAGCTAAAAATCCTCTCGTCCAAAACTCAGTTCTTAGTTTAGGAGGCTCTGCTGATGACAGGATTGCTGGAACCGTTATGGATCCAGATGTGTTTTGGTCTTGTACCACGTGCATGGCTTGTGTTGAAGCATGCCCAGTTGGAATTAATCACGTAGATCAAATAGTTGGTAACAGACGTAATATGGTTTTGATGGAAGGCGAAATACCGCAAGAAGCTCAACCCACTTTACGTGCTTTAGAAAATCGCGCAAATCCTTATGGGGCACCTGAAGACAGAATAAATTGGATTGGCGAATTAGATGTTAGAATTCTAGAAGCTGGAGACTCTGTTGATTATTTATACTGGGTGGGCTGTGTTTCAGCTTTTGACCCAAGGAAACAAAAAATTGCAAGATCTTTAGTAAGCCTGATGAAAGCAGCTGGTCTTGACTTTGGTATTCTGGGCACTGCTGAAGGCTGCACAGGAGACCCTGCTAGACGACTAGGGGAAGAAAATCTTTTTCAAGCACTAGCTAAAAGCAATATCGAAACTCTAAAAAGCATAAGGTTTAAAAATATAGTAGCAAATTGCCCACACTGTTTTAACACTATCAAAAATGAATATCCTGCATTTGGGAATTTAGGAAATGGCCAGAAACCAAGAATAATTCACCATTCTAAGCTGCTTCAAGAATTACTAGAACAAAATAAGATTAATCTTAAAGCGGGTTCGACAGATAAAATTACATTTCACGATCCTTGCTACCTGGGAAGATATAATAAAGAGTACCAAGCGCCAAGGGATACTCTAAAAGCTGTAAAAAGTTTGAATA
>JAGRAS010000240.1 GCA_020434465.1 Bdellovibrionales bacterium
TATTGTCTGATTAATAGAATATCAAAGTTTTCATTACACGCAGTTATATGAACCCAGTCCTCCATTTCTTGAACCCAAAAGGGATCAACTACAAATCCACTTGTGGTTTGACACGAATCTTTTCTAACTGTTAACCATTTGTCTTTGATCACATATTCTGAAGATAAAATCTTCCAAGGCTTAATCATTAATTGCAAGCTCTTTTAAGTCTGTTTTGTAAAGCATGTCCAATTCCAGTATCTGGACAATCTTCAATTACGATTAGTTCTACATCAGACTTATCAAGATTTCTTAGTGTTGAATAGAGGCGTTGTGCAGCTTCACTTAAATCACCATGCGCTGTTAATGGAGTAATAATATGAAATGCTTCTTGTAGATCTGAATCGTGCTGACTACGAAAGCTTATTAAAGCAGTTTTTTTTGGCAGTTTTGTAATATCAATATTAGATAAAAGTTTGACTTGCTTACGTGGGCTATAGTGCTTTGCTGACATTCCAGGAGAAGCCTTTGGTGTATTAAGAGAAAAACAATCATCAAATTCTAGATCGGGAAAAATATCTAGTAATTGTTCTTTTGTTATTGACCCTGGCCGCAAGATTTTTGGCCTATCACCGCACAAGTTAATAACAGTTGATTCTATTCCAATTTTTGATGAGCCTCCATCTAGAATAAATTTAACCTTATCTCCTAAGCATTCTTTAACATGAAGTGCTGTTGTAGGGCTTACATAGTTTGAAATATTGGCACTAGGAGCAGCAAGTGGGAAACCGGTTACTTTAATAAGTTCAATAGCTACCGGATGACTTGGCATTCTAACGCCAACGGTATCTAATCCAGCTGTTACTAAATTGGAGACTTTTGAAGATTTGGGAAGAATGACACTTAAAGGACCAGGCCAAAAGTTTTCTAAAAGTTGTAAACGATCGAGTATTTTCTTTTGATCTAAGTTTGCAATTTTTTCAATCTCTACTAAAGATGAAATATGAACAATTAGAGGATTATCAGCAGGTCTGCCTTTGATTTTAAAAATTTTTTCGATAGCAGAGTTATCAAAAACATTAGCTCCAAGCCCGTAAACTGTTTCAGTGGGGAAAGCAATACACTCACCTTGTTTTAAAGCCTCTGCGGCACGCAGAATATTAGCCTGAGTAGCTTCTAAAAGCATATGCAAATAAAAATTTTCTAAGGTCGTGTAAGTTCATTACTTAAGTCTTTACGGCAGGACTCAAGTGCAGCATCAGTTTTAGAAATACTATTTTCTGATAAATCTTCTCTTAGTAAAATGTCAAAAAATTTAGTATCAAAGTTTTTTAAACATTTTTTATCAATAATTTGAGGACCCAATAAAGCTGGAGGAGCTTCAAGGATATTTGACTTTTCAGGCGAAAGTGACCAACGCTTAAGAACTAGATCTCCTAATGAGGTGCCTTCACAGAAAGGATGTTTAGCACTTGAGAATAAACAGTTTGGTTGTTCAACAATTGACTCTACAAAACAATCTTTTACAAGTTCGGCGCATTGCTCGAGTGGCGCCTCAAGTGAACTTTTCTCGACTGCAAATGCAGAAGTGCTTAAAGCCAAAATAAATGGGGTAATAAATTTTAAGGATAAGTTTTTCATTTCTACCTGCTGTTTAAAAACAAAGTTCGCGCTGCTTAGTACATTTTACCACCAATAAGCGGCTAGGCAAACTTGATAAGTACTTATACTAATTAGATAAAAATAGATTTATGCTCTATCTATATGTAAGAAAATGCAGAATCTAGATATTTTTAATCACCTTGTGTGCCTATGTACTCACACAGTTCAGTTAGAACTCCTTCTGTGCTTTTAGGGTGAAAAAAGCAGATTAGAGTATTATGAGCTCCGGGACGCGGTTCATTATCTATTAGTTGAAGACCTTCATTTTCTAATCTGGCCATTTCTTTTCTGATATTATCAACTTTGTAGCAAACATGATGTATTCCAGGGCCATTTTTTTTAAGAAACTTATGTATTTTACTTTCCTCATTTAGAGGAGCGAGAAGTTCAATTTTTGTATTTTTAAGTTTTAAGAAAACTATTTCAGCCCCTTGGCTTTCAATCTTTTCTCTACTTTCAAATTCAAAACCAAAATGATTTTTATAGAATTCAATCGACTTGTCTAAGTCATGAACAGCATATGCAATATGATCTAAATTTTTCATATCACCCTAGTCTTTTAATTCCGTTTTTAGTGATTTTATGAACACCTACTGGTATTAAATATGTATTTGTTTCATCAAAATTATAGTTTGCTAGCAATCCTGTAAAGCCAGTCTCTCTATGAATACTCTTGTTAATATCTCCATGATATACAGCTTCTATCAAAAGTTTTGCGCTATCATATGCGTAGATTGCTTCTACTATTGGCTGGTAGCCATATTTTGATTGATAAAGTTTGTAAAAACTATCAGCTTTTTTATCATCTCCTGTTACATACCAAGCATCAGTAAAAGCATCTCCAGCTACTTTAATTTGTTCATATTCACCAAGAGGTGGGGTGCCAAAAAAATCACCAGCATAACCAAGTGATCGAGCTTGTTTTGCAAAAATGGCAGCTTGGGGTGGCATTAAAAGTATATAAACAGCATCTGGTTTTAAATCTGCAATTTTAGTTGCTACAGTTCTAAAGTCTCTTTCTTCAGGATTAAAATCTTCATTCAAGATTATGCTTACAGGTGAATCAATAGTAAAATTTTCCTTAGCATCAAGCATTGCGTCTTGTTGAGTAGTTAGTATGGCTATCTTCTTATAAGCTCTATTTACGACTTCAGTTTTTACAAGTTCGCTTAATGAAGCAGTGGTAGCACAAAGGCGTACCACATAGTCTTTTCCTTTTGAAATATTTTCAGACATACCAAGTGCAACCATAGGCAACATGCTTCTCTCAGCGATGTTTGCAACTGAAAGGGAAGTGTTAGATCCAAAAACATATATAGCTTCTACATTGTCTTGATTTGATAATTTACTAAATGCAGAAATAGTATTTTTTGGGATAAAGCTGTCATCTTCAAAAATAAATTCAATACTAGATTTTGTATCAAATTTTTCATCTGCTAGAATAATGGAGTTTTTAACAGCTTCGCCTACTTTAGCCAAAGGGCCACTTAGTGGGATAATAACTCCAATTTTTTTTGATATAATTTCTTCTGCATATAATCTGGAAGGTAAAAAAATAGTTCCAGAAATTACTTGGATTAAGTAACAAGAAAATACAAATAAATTTAAAAACAAGCAGGCATGTCTCATATGCAAAATCTTTAATTGCGCAAGCGGATCTGAGATAAATCCTATTTACCCAAAGAGC
>JAGRAS010000241.1 GCA_020434465.1 Bdellovibrionales bacterium
CCTTTTATGACCAACATATCTCTTATGTAATAAACCTTCAAAGTCCTCAGCATTGAGTAATTTTTGAAGCTGCCTAAGGCGTGCAGTAGTGTCAAAACCTGCCCCATCAATAAATCTATTTTCAAACTTGTCAGTTAACCATTCTCTACGCTCCCGCTCAGGAATATGCATAAACTGTATCCCGATTGATCCGCAGTAAACCTTTCTAAGTTGTTCAGATAATAAAGTTGCAGGCATCTCCGTTTGTCTTTGAAAACCTAAACATGGAATAAGAGTGCTCCCCATTGAATCCAGCAAAGCTGTTTTTTTAAGCTCATCTACTGTTGGGAATTCCATAATGCCTTGAGCTAAGGGATTGGTATTTGCTAAAAAATGACCATATGCGCGATAAGCATCAATTAGTGATACACCCAGTGCGTAAAGCTCTAGATCAACAGTTACCTGACTTTGATTAGACAGATTTTGATTATTGATAGTTAGAGAACTAGCTTGCTGTCCGTTTGTAACTTGAGAATATTGGTTTACCTCGGAGCCATTATTGTTTATAGAACCGTTTTCAATAGAAGAAAAATACTTAGCCCATGTTTCGCCTACTAGTTTAGGATCAGTGAGATAAAGTCTGTAAAGTTCTTCGATATAACCTGAGTTAGAGCCAAACTGCTCAAATTCTTTTGTCATATAAAAATCAGCCATAGAAAACCTCGTTGCGGTAAAGCGTACGCAAAAAGAGGAACAATAGTGTTTTTATCGGAAACGGATCTTTTAAAATAAAGCTATAAAATCAAGATAAAGTATATCTAGATTAAACATCAGCCCCTATATAAGTATACGTAGTTATTAGAATTGTAGCAATAGATCTATTAAGCAGCTTTTGAAGATATAATTTCTTGCTGCTTTTCTATCCAATTATTTTCTAGATACCAGGCAGCTATTTTTTTAACTTCAGTTTCAAAACTATATTCTGGCTCGTATTTCAGTAATTTTTTTGCTTTTTGCCAATTAAAAGCTCTAGTTTTTGTAAAAAAATCAACTCGCCTTCTGTATATAGGTGGCTCAATACCAAACGGGATACATATTGTTTCCACAATAGTTCCAAGTACTTGGATTGGTAAAGCTGGGATTTTAAAACGTGGAGCTGAAACATTAAAATTTTTAGCAATTTCTTTTACCATGTACTGCATTTCAACAGGGCGTTGACCTGCAATGATAAATACCTCTTTATTAAGATCGCTTTTCTCTAAAGCAAGACGAAAGGCTCTTGCTAAATCACTTACCAATACCCAATGAACGCTAGTTTTACCTGTTCCAATTAAAGGGAATCTTTTATTAGCAATCCCTTTAAAAAGTTTTAGAGTACGTGAATCTCCTGGCCCCCAAATCATCGCAGGGCGAATAATTAAACCCTCAATCAGCTCTTTATCAAAATAGCTCTGAGCAAGCTTTTCACCCTGTGCTTTGCTTTCTTGATAAATATCCCCTGGTCTAAAAATTTCATTTTCATCTGCAGGCGGGTTTGGTATATGGCTATGAACTCCCACTGTTGAGCAATGAATAATACGCTTCACACCAGATTCTATTGCTGCATCAAAAACATTTTTTACACCTTGAACATTTATATCAAAGTAAACTTGGTCTGGATGTTTTGCTTGCCTAAATAAAGCTGCTATATGAATTATACCATCATGTCCAGGCAAGATTTGCTTCAAAAAATCTAAATCTCTTATATCTCCAGCAACTTTATTTAAGTTTAAATTTTGAATGCTTGCCAGATCACTTGTGCTCCTATGCAGGGCTGTTACTTGATAATTATTATCGAGTAATTCTTTGCAAACTGCTGAACCGACAAAGCCATTGGCTCCTGTAACTAATATTTTTTTCATTTTTTGGGAATAATTTACTGATTTTTGAGCTGCTGTCAAATTTTATTCTTCATCAGCAAGTAAGGTTGTTGCAGCTAGCAAGCCATTAATGTCATTGATATTCAATGAAGCAGTGCCGGCAATTGAAATACTATTTTTAATTCTACTTGCAAGGGTCTCAGCTGCGCCCTCAGCGCCTGAATTAGGTTTATTAGCAGCTTCTAGTATTTTTAAGCCAAGATCTCTTAAAAAACTATTATTTTGTATTGCGTATTCTCTAATGCCATCAACCACATCAATATTTTCATTCAAAATATCCATTAACTCTTCAAGCTTTGCAGTGAACTTAAAAAGTTGGCCGGGACTATCTAATGAATTCAAATGATCTTTACTGAAAAGCTTCGCATAGTCTCGGATTCTTTTAAATGAGTTTTCCTCAACTTCACTGGGTGTTAAAGTGTAAACTTCTACATCAGTATCACCTACAACACCAACAAGGTTGTCTGTTGTGCCAAGCAAGGGATTTCCTGAGCCATCACGGATAACATTAAAATCAGAATCAAATAAATCAAGCCCTTGGACATTAAAATCGATAATTGTATTATCAGTGGAAGCATCGCTTATTATCAAAGCATTATCAGTTGTGCCTAAATATTTTACACCAATTAAAGCTTCACTATAAGAATCTATTTCATAAAAGCTAAAATATGTGTTTGTAACTCCAGAGCTTGAAAGATCTAATAATGTGTCACCAATTGCGCCAGCGCCATCTGTATAAGTCTTAAGCGTTTTGCTTGCTGACTCATAGAAAGCAATCTTATCAGTATCTAAAAAACCAACTCTAGTTTCACCATAGGCAAATGTTTGGGAAGCTAAATAAGCATCCTCAGTTTGTGTTGCAACATCCATTAAGGAAACTGCCACATTAGATCCTGTATCTTTTAAATATGCTACATAGGTACCATCATCTGAAATTTTTGCAGTAGCATTGTATAAATTAGTGCTTGATGAGGATAGAACTGTAGTTCTGGAATATGACCCAGGTGCAGCTCCGTATGAACTAATATCAATTACATCTAATGAGTTTGTATTTGAATCATTAAAAACAATCTTTGTCCCGCCTTCATTGATGTCAATTGCTGAATATGTGTCAGTGCCAGTATTGCTAGTGATTTGAGCAATTGCTTTACCTGATCTATCAAACAAAAATAAATTTGTAAGATTCCCACCATTAAATCCAAGAAAGTCTGCTGTACTTTCAGCAACAAAATATCCTTGTTTTTCGTCGATAGCTTTAATTGTAATGCTTGTTCCTTCAGCCCTAACTGCAGATGTTGTTTCACCATTAGTTTGGATTATCACGGAATTAAAAGAAGAGTTGTAGTTTAAGATATCATCAGTATCTCTAAAAGCAGCAAGATTAGTAGAGATGTATCCTGGGCCA
>JAGRAS010000242.1:0-1399 GCA_020434465.1 Bdellovibrionales bacterium
GATTTCTAGGAGAATCTTCTCGTAAAATTTTTCTCTCTTCACGATAAACAATATACTTACGCCCCACATCGTGGTGCTCACCTTCAAGCAACTTGTCTTCTACTATATCTTGAATAGCCTCTACAGTAAGACTTGCATCTTCACCTGCCTGACTTATAGCTTCTTTAACTACTTCATCAGTTACTTGCTTTACAGCCTTGTGCTGCTCAACTGGAAGCGGATCACTTGTTGGCACAGAAAAAGTTTCTCTAAAAGCAGCTTCAATTGCAGCCTGGATACGACTTCTACGAAAAGGAACAATCATTCCATTGCGTTTAACAATGGTAAAAGAGTTAAGTGCACTCTTATCATCTATATCTATATCTATATTCAAAGTTTTTAATTTTTTACTTTGCTTATTAATTGGTGTTTTTTTCTCTAGTTGATTGCTCTCGGATCCAGTATTTTGCATTGTTACTCCTTATTAATTTTACTTTTCTTCAGACTCTAGATCTTTTAACCCTATACTCTTGCTAAATTACCCTCACTTGTAGGCAGCCATTGGCTGAAACGCAAAATAGTCCACTAGCAATGTTCCTTGCCATTTTAGAACGTTATTTGATGATTTATGTATCTATCAAGGCTAGCTGAACGCATTACAGCATATAATGTCGAAAAACACTATATGTTGTGTTTGCCAATTGCCTACACTACTAGATATATGAATAAGTACCTCCAACTGTCTATAGAAAATCTACATAAAGCCAGATAATTTTTTCTACAAATACTAACTCTTCAAAAAGACTCATGGCCCTTTTTGAAATAGCTTTTTAAATCTGACTCTTTAAGGTAAGGCTTTTCCTTCAAAGTTCATTAAAATCTCTCTCAAAACTTCAAGCTATTAATCTTTTTATGTTTTTTTATGATTTTTTTTGAAAAAAATGTTTTTTAAATAGAAACTTACAACTTATCCACATCAAGCACTAAAAAGAGATTTAGACTTTGGGATAGTTAATTAATTTACCAACAGTGTGAATAACTAAATAGAAGCGCCTGTTAGTTATTAAGCCGCTTTGTTGACCTAGGGATTGTGCTTTCAGTTGGTGAATTTTTAACTGTACTAACTAAACACCTGCACAAGTCTGAGCAAGGAACTAAATACTTAATGGTATCAATTGGAAGACAACCCAGCTTAGCTGCCACTGGGCGCGCCTTATCAATCTCCTGATCGGCAAACTGAGACTTAAGGCCCAAAACCTTGCCTCCAAGCTTTACAAAAGCAACTGCCATTTCCAAATATACATCTAATTCTGCTAAAGCCCGAGCAACACTAAAATCAAATCTTTCTCTAAAATCACTTGCATGAGCTAAGTCTTCAGCGCGCCCATGGACTGCTTCAATTTTTGTTAGTTGCAGACTC
>JAGRAS010000242.1:1407-3298 GCA_020434465.1 Bdellovibrionales bacterium
CCTTTCTCTAAAATCACTTGCATGAGCTAAGTCTTCAGCGCGCCCATGGACTGCTTCAATTTTTGTTAGTTGCAGACTCCTAATCACCTTTTTTAAGAAAGCAACCTTTTTTTCTCTTGCATCTAAAAGCACAATATCTAACTGAGGCCAAAATATTTTAACTGGAATACCTGGTAAACCAGCACCGGTACCTAAATCAATTAAAGAAGTAGAGCTATCTAAAATAAAATGCTTTGCAGCAGCTAATGAATCTAAAATATGATCAACTGCAAAGCGCTCAAGCGGAATTCGCGTAAGATTCAATTTACTATTTTCAGCATAAAGTAACTCAGCATAATTTCTTAATGCCAAAAGCTGTTGCTGATCGTACTTAAGATCTAAAATTTCTAAGCCATGCTCAATTTGAGTAATTTGATCATCTAAAATCATAATTTTTTATTAATACTCTTTTATCGAAAAAGATAGCGCCTTAAAATAAGCCTAAAATTAAGTTTTGCTAAAAACCCCTTGTTTTTCTTGCTTTTTTAGTGTCAATCATACATAAGAAAATGCTAAAATAAGGCGCAAACAGGCATCAACATGAATGACAAGGACACACCAGAAGAGCAAAAATCAAATGAACAAAATATCGTTGGTGATGAAGTATCACTAACCCATTCATTTACAAATTATTTAAATGCGCTCTACCAAGGTAAGTTTGTTTATTTAAACATATTGCAACAAGGAAACCATCCTGGATTTTCTGAAAAAGAATTTTCTGAAACAAAAGCAATATTAGAAAATACTGCTAGCTGGAGAAAACGACTTTTTGACGGTGAAACAATCTTTCCAAAGCCAAGTACTGAAAAAAAAGTTGCCCTATCAGATGAAGCAAAACGAATCATGGCTTTACTAGAAGCTATGCGACCAAGTAATTTTCATTCGGCACAAAATTTAGAAACAATTTTATTAGCTAAAAACTTAGAAAATAACTCAACACATATTACTGAGCTAGTTGCCTCTTTTGCTCGATTTACCTATACAAGAGAAAATTATCTTGCTGGAGGCTTAAACTTTGCTCATCACTTTGGCATTAACTCAGTAATAGATGAAGCCACTTTCTATTTGCAATTAGCGCAACAAGACATTCAATTAGCACATACATTTATGAATGCAGTTGAAAATTTTGACGTCTGCGCAAAACGATTTATAGATGTCATTATTGGCGAATCAAAAATTTTGCCAGGTGCATTTAAAATTTTTAATAACGACATCGTTGGCTTATTGCACTCATATGAAAGTTTTAAAAGTTTTGAACTATTTGGATTCTCCCCAAGCGAAATCAGCGCTTGGAAAGCAAATAGTATAGATCCTGAAACCGCTGCGGATTGGAAAGCCCACAGAATATCCCCAGGAGAAGCTATTAAATGGATGATGCTTAACTCACCCTTTGCGCACTCACCTACTGTTGCAGCAGCTTGGCAGATTGAAGGCTTTAATCCTGAAACATTTTTACCATGGGCCGAAAAAGGAATTCGTCCCTACATTGCAAAATTATGGGTTGAGGCAGGATATAACGCAGAAGAAGCTAACAACTTTACAAGCCAAGGTTATCTGACCCCCGAAGTAATGCCTAAAAGCACCGGCTCAAAAATACCCGTAGAAGCTGATGATTTTGATGCTGAAGATCAGTGAAGATTAACTTTCCTTTTCTTACATTTTTAAATAATAAATAAAAAAATTAAATTTCAGGTCTCAAAAATAAATAGCTTATAACAAACTCAGATATGTTAAGCTTGCTTATTAAATGGAAGTAATCAAAGGAGCAAACACAAATGACCAGTCTTTCAAATCACTGGGCAGATATAACAGCTGATAAAATAATTCGAGAAAAAGGTGATAAAGATATTTA
>JAGRAS010000243.1 GCA_020434465.1 Bdellovibrionales bacterium
ATACTTTCTACTGTGTATTAAAGCTAAAGTTTTATAAACTAAAGGCATATTTGTATGTACAAAAAAAGCTACTAAATTCTTTTCTGGAATTGTCTTAGTGTAGTAGGAATCTCTTAGTTGTGGATTAACTGAAATTTTAAAAAAAGTTCGCGGAGTATTTTTTTTATGAATCCTAGCAATCTCAGATAAAAGTCTAAGGCACTGAACAGGATTTAGAAACTTTTTAGCCCTTCGGTCAAAAACAACTTCAGACTTGATTCTGCTCACACTATTGAGAGCTACTTTTACTGGTTGTTTATGTCTATCAAATGAAACTAGTAATAAATTACTTTCTTGCATGTAGCAAATTAAATCATTTAGTAATTTATTACCTTCCTCTAGATTAAAAAACTTAGCGATAATTTTGACTGGTATCCAAGCTTGCAGACTGCCGGAGCTGGTTCGCTTAACACCTTTAAATCGCATTTTAAGCGGATGGGTGTTTTTAGATTGATTTAGCAGTTTTGCGGACAATTGAAAGACAATACGAAAAACACCTTTTGGGTTAAAATACTTTGATTCTACCTTCTTAGTCTGAGCTTCATCATGTGACTGAACTTCTTGCTTCATAATGAGTAGCCAATGCAAATTTCTAAAGATGCTAAATTTTTTTCCAATTACTTAAGCAAGATTAACTAAAAATTCAAGTAGCTCCAATATTTAAAAATACTTATCGGTCAATTCATAAGTGTTTTTAACCTTGCTTTTAAAAACTTTGATAAAACAAAATAAGTCTAAATACAGTTTCTTTGCTTAGCTTGGTTTTAGCTTTATAATGGTCTGGGTTGTTTTTAAGGTTAAAATGGCAAGAACTGAAGGGATAAATACTAAAGATTCAGACTTCGAATATTTACGAAAGTATAAGCGTGGATCCTTTCCTAAGTTACTTCTTATTATAGTGCTCTTATTTGCTTTAGGTATTTTCTACCTAAAAAGTTTAACTACAAATTTTGAAAAACTGCAGTCCGCTAAATCTGATTTGCTAAGATCCAATTCAATTTTACTTATAGAGACATATGAAGCAGAAAGGGCATGGCTGAGTAAGCACGGTATTACAAGTGAAATTAAAATTTTTGATATAATTTCAAATACTATATTTACTGCAAGATTACAAAACAAAACAATTATTAATAATGAAATAGCAGTTGGATTTATCAGGTTAGTATTTTTATTGCTTGCAAGCTGGAGATTTTGCTTTTTTGCTGCAATTCTTGGCTTCTTTTTATCAAAGAAAACATTAGAAGATTATCACGCCAAAGATTTTTTAGGCCAAACTGGCAGTGGTAGACTTTTCTTTTCTGGAATACGAGTCGGATTAGGTAAGCGCGCAGCAAATGGTGAGCCAACTCAGCTTGTAACTGGTTTGGCATGTCCCAAAAGAGCAACAAATACACAACTAAAAAATAGTCAACTTTATAAAGTTTTATCACATTGGCAAGTGCTAAATGAAACAAACGAATCTTTAGCCTCAATTGTTATTGCTTTAAACTCTGCACCTGCTTTTATTGCTGATAAATCTAATAAACAAGAGTTAGATGACACATATCTTGATCAAGGGCTAATTAAGCATACTAGTTTGATTTTGGAACAAGCGTTAAGATTACATTCAAGTTACCAGACTAGCTCAGTGGTAAATTCAGAAAATAACGAAGACTTATCAAGACAAAACTTACCTTTCAATGCTGAGCAATATGCAAACTTGTTAGGTCAATTATTTCATCGTGTTTTAACTCCTCTTCAACGAGAATCTCTGTCTAGCTTAGACTCAAAATTAATTGCAACTTGCATACTAGCTCTTCAAGCTGGGAAATCTTTAGTCTATAAAATGGAAGCAGGTGAATGGCTTCAAATTTCTAACTTTCCTCAATTAAGTTCCCGGGCTGTATTACATTCTATCGCTGGGTTTGGAGAAGAGTATGATCATTTTTCGCGTCAAACTATACGTCGGGCATTAATTTATGCATCTAGAAGAAGCGCTTTTGGGCCAGTAAGATTTGCTGAAGATCTAAATGTTGATAGCCGTGCTTTAAGACAGTGGATAGAGTTATGCTTGGCCAACCCACATGAACTCTTTGAGGTTGCTGATGAAGTAGAACTTTTTGGATTGGTAGGGCAGGGATATCAAGCTTGGGTTGAAGAATTCTATAAGGATCTTGATCAGGAAGCTGATCAAGAGATTTATGCAACAAAAACTAATTTGTTATTTGTCCCTGTATCAAGGATTGTTAGGCAAGCAGCAAAAGCACTCAATGCTAAAACAATTAGTCGCTTAGATGTTTTAGTGCAAAAAATTAGCGCACGACAGCTTGCATATCAAAAAAGACTTGCAAATACATCAACTGAAGAAAATCTAGAAGAAATTCCATTTTATGACCGTGTTAATTTACCACTTGATAAAGATCAAATTGCAAAATTAGCAGATATGCATAATTGTGAGGCAAAGGATTTAAGAGTCTGGTCTGCAATTCAAATAGTTTTAAATTCTTATGGTTGGCTGAGTCGGCGAGTTGGGGATTATACAGTTCCAGACCATTCAGTTATTTTTGCAGTGCTTAGAACCGGTGAGAAAGCCCCAGGTGCAAATCAATTTGGCCTGGTAGGTAAAACCGCAATGATACCATTGCGTGGTCATAAACTTGAATACAAATTTGGAAGGGCTTGGAAAAATAAATTTCCGTTGTCATTTACTGCTACTATGGCAGAGTCAAGAGATGTCTTTGAAAAGTTAATGCAAGGGCAAGATAAAGACGAGCTTTTAGGAATTAAATTTGAATAATCTTATGGCAAGAAGTTACAACATTTCGAGTAAAAAAGATCAGGCTGCATTGCAGTTAAAGCATACTTTTATAGCAACTCTAATCGTTATTTTTTTAAGTTCTTTACTTGTGTTTTTACCTGTATTTCAAAATGCCAGTCCAAGACAATTGTTGATTTTAAGTTTATTGCCTCTAGTTTTTATTTTTTATTTGAGTTGGTCTGCTGCTAAAGGATTTTGGCTCGAAAGTATAAGAAAACAAGAGTCAAAGAAGAGGGGAGGTAAACAAGTATTAGGTATGCCACCAAAGCGGGATTGTTTTGCTGAGGCACTTAAAGATGCGCAGAGTCGTGGAAAAAACATGATCGATAAGTACCTAGTCGGGTTTGATTTGGAAAATGGGAATCCTCTTTGGATAGATGAGGATGATCTTTGTGGGCACGGCTGTGTTTTTGCAAAGACTGGGGTTGGCAAAACTTTATTTCT
>JAGRAS010000244.1 GCA_020434465.1 Bdellovibrionales bacterium
TTTTTTTTTTTTTTTTTCTTTGAAAAACAATATGAAGATTTGCTTTTTGATGATGAGAAAAAACTTTTAGAGTCTGACACTTATTTTTTATTTTTTTTTTTTGAAAATCATGTAAAAGCATATCAAAGCTTAGTTCGTTATTTAGAGCTAGATTCTAGGTCAGAAAAAAAAATACAAAAGAAAAGTTGGGAATCTTTAATTAAAACAATTGAACTTGGTGATTTCATAAATAGCATTAGTGAGATTTCTTACGTTGAAGCTGATATTAGTAAAAAAACAGCTGAATTGAAATATAGAAAAAATTTTGAGCAAGAAGATAGTAAGGTTTCGATTGCCGATAAAGATAAGCCCTGGGAATTCAACCCTCGGATATTTTTTGATTCAAAAAATCAAACCAATGCTTACTATAAATTAGGCAGCTTAGAAAATAAAGATTACTTCGCTATAAATTTACCTATTTTTGATGTTTCAAAAGAGAGTTCGCTTAAAACCTTAAAAGGTTGGTTAGTAATATATACTGACTTATTTAAGTTAGTTGGCAGTACTAATCTACAACGCTTAAGCACTGAGTGGCTGGACTTTCATATAAATTTAAAAGAATGGAGTGCTGATAGGCATGATAAAAATTTTGATCTAAGAAAAGATTCCTATCTAGAGATGCAGGTAAAAGAGCAGATTGTTTTGGGTAGACAGGAATTTAGATTAGTTGGAGGAGCAAAAGGACTTTTTGTTCATGAAAAGCATAAGAATCTTGAAAGAAAAATTTTCTTTTTATTTCTATTTTTAGCTGCAATAGTCGTTGGAGTTTGTTTGCTCGCGATATATTCGAAAGAAGAAACTGCTGTTTTTGCTCAAAAAATAATTCGCTCGCTAAAGATTAGCGAAGAAAGGTATAAAAAAATCGCAGAAGATCAAGCACAGTTATTATGTAGGTTTGATCCTAATTTTATTCTTACATTTGTTAATAAGGCGTTCACTAAATTTGTTGGAAAATCTGAGTCCGAATTGCTCGGAACAAATTTTTTAACTTTAATTGATGTAAGTCATAGAAGTACTGTCCATGAGCTGTTTAAACAAAATGAAGTAAATGGCAATCATACGTTTTCTGCTGAATATAATATTTATGTTAAGAGTGAATTGAAGTTTATTTTTTGGACTCATAGCGCAATTGTTGATGAAAATAGTAGAGTAAGTGAATATCAAGCCTTTGGGTTTGACCTAACAGAAAAAATAGAGCTTGAAAAAAGCTTAGAAAAACTTTCTAACCAGTCTTTGGATAAAAATGAATTTGGCTCGTGGAATTGGGATATTATTTCTGGAGAAATGTCATTCAATAGTAAATGGTATGAAATGCTTGGCTATAATCCAGCAGAAGTTAGCTTTGAACTTGATACTTGGTCTTCAATGATTCATGAGGAAGATCGGGAATGGGTAATGAAAATGTTACTCGGTCATGTAAAAGGAGAAAGCGATGTATATGAGGCTGAGTATAGAATTTCAGCTGCAGATGGAAAATTTAAGTGGATTTTGGATAGGGGAAATATAACTGAATGGGATATTAATGGTGAACCTCTCAAAGCATCAGGTACACATCTAGATATTACTCAAAAAAAGCGCGCTGATGAAGAATTAAAGAAAAGTAGGTTGATGTATTATGCTTTAGCAAATACAGCCCCCGTAGGTATTTTTAGAACTGATCCAGAAGGCTTTTGTCTATTTGTTAATAATAAGTGGAGCGAATACTCAGGTTTAAAAGAAGAGGAAGCATTAGGTTTAGAATGGACAAAAGCTTTACACCCAGACGATCGTGAGCGAATAAATATTGAGTGGCAAGAAGCAGTACGATTAGGAATTCAGTTTAAAAGTGAATTTAGATTTTTAAGATATGACGGAGAAGTTTTTTGGCTTTTTGGTCAAGCATCTCCTGAAAGAGATCATAAGAATAAAGTTGTCGCCTATGTTGGTACATTGACTGATATAACGCAGAAGCACAAAATTGAAGAGGCTTTAGTCTCAGCAAAGCATTCTGCAGAAGATGCTACCAAAGCAAAAAGTCAATTTTTGGCAAATATGAGTCATGAGATCAGAACGCCTATGAATGGTGTGTTAGGAATGACTGAACTATTGCTACAAACAGAACTAACTAGTGAACAAAAAGATCTTGCTCAAACTGTTATACTATCCGCAGAATCACTACTCGGTTTGATTAATGATATATTGGATTTTTCTAAAATTGAAGCTGGAAAACTTGAACTAGTTAATGAAGTTTTTGATTTAGATGAGTTTTTAAACGAAATTGAAGTAACACATAAGATATCTGTCGGATCGAAAGGAATAGCATTCATTCTTCAGGTAGACTCATTAGTACCTAAACTTCTAGTAGGTGATACAAATCGCTTAAGACAAGTCTTAGTTAATTTAGTTGGCAATTCTCTTAAGTTTACACCATCTGGAGGCGCAATTGTCGTTCAAATAGCTGAAGAAGCACGAACAGCATCAACATCGATTCTGCAATTTAGTGTTAGTGATACAGGTAAGGGAATCTCGTCTTCGAAGCAAAGAGAGATCTTTGAAGCTTTTTCACAGGAAGATTCAGGCGTGACTCGTGAATTCGGGGGCACAGGACTTGGGCTTGCAATTTCCTCGCAGCTAGTAAAACTAATGAACGGTGATATTGGAGTAATGAGTGAGCCTGGGAAAGGAAGTGTTTTCTATTTTACTGCTGAGTTTGTTTTGCCAAGGCAGGATCAAATACCAGTTACTAAAAAGAAAACCGTTGATTCAAGTTTACCAAAATCTAGCAAGCCTTTAAGAGTTCTTTTAGCAGAAGATAATGCTGTGAACCGAAAGCTTGCTGTTACTATTCTAGAAAAAGCTGGATTTGAAGTCTCGGTTGCAAAAAATGGGCAGGAAGCTGTAGAGCTGGCAGAGACTGACACTTTTGATTTAATTTTAATGGATATTCAAATGCCAATTATGAGTGGTGAAGAAGCAACAAAAGCATTGCGAGAAAAGGAAATTTCTACAGGCTTAAAAATACCGATTATTGCTTTAACCGCACATGCAATGGAAGGTGATAGAGAAAAATATCTTAATCTAGGAATGGATGGATATGTATCAAAGCCAATAAGAAATCAAGAGCTATTTGCGGAAATAGATTCTGTGATTGCAAAGTTTAGATAACTTACTCTTCAGAGGTTTCCTCACTAGGTCCTTGCTCAGTGTCTACTAAATCAGAAGAAGCTTTTTTACCATA
>JAGRAS010000245.1 GCA_020434465.1 Bdellovibrionales bacterium
ATTTAAATACAGTGAAGAAAAAAAATAAAAAAACTGTAAATAGGATTGTAAAAAAATAATTTTGAAAGTCGTAACTTAGATTTGAAGCTGTATGTGGAAATATTATTAGTGGAAAAATTAAAGTTGAAATGAAAAAAAAAGCAATTAAGTGCTTAAAATCAATATTTTTAATGTATTCTATCATTTCTGGTAACTATACAATCTGCTTTTCACATAGTCTACAGAACTAATAATGCAAAAAGGAGCCATAAAGGCTCCTTTTATTAGGCTTTCTTTGAACTGGGAATCTTAATCTAAAAATTACCAGAAAGAAATGAGTTTTGAGAGTCTCCAATTATTTCAACAATCTCAATTGTGTCACCAAGTTCTATGCTTGGGACTCCTTGTTCAGTATCATCTGTTGTTATGTCAGTATCACAACTTCCTTTCTTAACTCTCAAACGATCTTCTCTGCCTTCTCGCGTTCTTAACCTAATATCTGTTTTAAATTCTGCGACTAAGCCAGAACTTTTCCTTTCTACCTCATCAAAAACAAGGGTACATGAAGCATATGGCACATCAGCTCTTGAGAAAATTGCCATTAAATTTAAGCTAGAGACGTCATCTCTACTTGGCAGTAAAGGAATAGTAGAAGGAATAGGGACATGAACTTTTATCTGTATCCTATCGCGAGTTCTATTATTTTGAAGTCTTGCAAACTTTTTTACTTTACCTTTAGAACTAGTTTCATCACCGTTTAATTTAGATTTCAATAAAGTTTTATTCCCTTTAGAGCTATTTTTATTGTCATCATTACCATTTTTATCAGAATTTGAATCATCATTAGACCCACCGTTTGAATCATCGCCACTGTTATGAACTTCAAGCTCAACTTTTGTGGCAAGTAAATCCCCACCAGATGGTATGGCTCTAACTTTTACTAGATCGCCAATATTAAAGAACGATAAGCTTACATGATTACCATTACTGTCTTCGTATTTAGTAGAGTTTGATAACAAAAAAATAGTATTTGAAACTTCAATAATTTCACTATTAATTTGCTGTATATTACCTTCAACGCGGGTTTCGCCATTATTACTACCTCCTTTAGCTAAAGCGCTTGTCGCAAGAGGTATCAATAAGACAATCAATATTTTTATTAGTAATTTAATATGTTTCATTTTTAGTCTCCAAAAAGTTTAGAATTTAATTACCTTAATCATCATCATCTGAGTCACTTCCAGAACCTCCAGATCCAGAATTGCTAGAACCAGAGTTACCAGATCCTGAATTCCCAGAACTACCTGATCCAGAACTACCCGATCCAGAATTTGAGTTTGAATCATCGTCATCATCAGAACTTCCAGAGTTTGAACCGCTATTTGACCCTGAATTACTATTTGAGTCGTCTTCATCTTCAAATTCAGAAGAATCATCATCCGAGTCATCATCTAGCGAAGAATCGTCGTCTGAATCATCATCAAATGAAGAATCATCGTCATCAGAGCTATTACCTGAGCCTGAGTTATCATCTTCATTCATCCCAGAAGAATTGCTACCGCTACCTGAGTTATTACTTGAGTCATCATCGTCATCAGAGCGTTTGTTTACTTCTACGTTTGTTGGGCTAACAGAATCATTAGTTTGATTTACAATATAGATTGCATTTACTGACTGGGTATCTGTGCTTATCCCATCAACTCTTGTTTGAGCATTGATTGTTTCAGACTCAAACAAAATATCTATAAATCCGTCTTGTTGTGAATCGGTGGCTATTGAGAAGTCACCAGCTTCATTTGTTATTGCACTATCACCGGTCTGAAGAATTGTAACATTTACTCCTGGAATTACATTACTATCCTCAGAAATTAATTTTCCAGCGACTGTGATTCCTCCTGTGCCTCTAGTACTGCCAGCGCATCCGCTCCAACTAGATACAAACATAAAGAAACACAAGCTCACAAAAGTGAAAGAAATATACTTTTTACATTGCATGAACATTTACTCTCTCCCTTTAGATAAAAATTGATTTTCGCAAATACTAAATGAACCAAAAGCAACTCTAGAGTTTGCATTTTCTACTGAAATTTTTGGATTCAAATCAGCATCGTATTTCGAAAGAAATTTTTTAATTTTTTGATGAAATCTACTACCTTCTTCTAATAACCAGGACTTAACCTCATCAATTGAATCATCTTTAATTTTTGTAAACTCAGTTTTGAGGTGTAAATTAGGGGTTTTTTCTGACAGAGAAATGTTTTCATCAACAGCAGAAAATAAATCTGCAGTATCTTCAGCAAGCATTTGAAGACCTTCAAAGGAATTTTCTCTGCTTACGTAATCCTGCCAGCATAGTTTTACCGACTTACCAGTGTGACTAACTATACCAAGCCTTTGCATTTCAAATAAAATAGCATATGCATTTATATCTCCGCCGTTGACACTTTCAACAAGCTCAGCAAACTCGCTGTTTTTACCTTTTGTATTTAGAACTCTTGGGGCGCCACTCTTAGTTGTAAAATTAGGATGGTGCCTCCACTGTACAATAATTTTTGATAGCAGATTAGGTTTAGAATCATAATTTTGACCACTAGTTTCAATTCTTGAAATATCTCTGCGATGAACACCAGTCATTGCACTTATCTTACTGGCGCTTGGACTTTCACCTTTTGAAAGCAATTCTTCTTTAGCGACTTCAATAAAAACATTTTTTAAGAGATCAAAAAAATCCATAAGCTTAAATGACTTTTTTAAAGCTATTCTGACAACAGGCTTTAATAAGCTTGAAAAAATCCAGGTTATATTTTTTTCTTCTGTACCCACTTTAATTTACTTATGCTGTGATAATATCACAGCAATCTCAGAAATACAAGTGATTTAGACTCATTTTTTAACTATTTGAAATTATTATCTAATTTATATCTTTTTGAATTATGCTGACAAACTTTGACTGTCCAAGTTCGTTTAAGTGATCAGAGTTTCTAAAGTATGATTCTTGATCAAAAAACAATGAACTGAAGTCCCAGATTTTATCTGGAGGATAATTTTGCAAAATATTTTTAGTTTTTACTAAATTTAGTTTTGATCTTTCAGTATAATACTCTTTGCTTACGGGAAGTTTAAATCCAATCAAATTAATTTTATGATTATGTGTAAAATTTACAATTTCTTTATAAGCATTTAAAGCCAAATCACTTTCAATACCATCAGAAAATCCATATTCAACTCTTTGTTTTGATAACTCTACTTTTGTTTTTTGTGAAAGCTTATCCCAAT
>JAGRAS010000246.1 GCA_020434465.1 Bdellovibrionales bacterium
AACTCAATTATGTATTGAAAATCTGCAATTGAAATACCTTCTTTGACAAGCTCATGGAGAACCTTTGTTAACTTAGATACGCTAATAAAAGTTGTACTCAATGCATCAGAAATTAATCCTGGATGTTTCTTCTCTAATAATTTTAACTTTTCAAATACATCAGCGATACTTAACAACTCTTGCGGATGATTTTTAAAATACAAACAAGCTCTAAAACCTATCCACTCAAGAAAGTCATAACTCGACAAAATGGCAGAGTCTCTCAACTCTCGAGCTATTGAATTTGTCTTTACCCATGAAATTGGTTCACCGGTCCATGGATGAACATCAGCATCAATTAGTTCTAAACCTAAAAAAACAGCTTTTTCTGGTCTAACTTCAACTGCCAAGGCATCAAGTAGCACTGTTCCAGTCTCAGCAATGTATGATCTTATCTCATACGAATATGAGCCAGCTGACAAACTTGGATCAGAAGCCACATATAGCTCAGGTAAGCTGATACCAACTTTTTTCTTAAACTGCTTTGAAAAAGCTTTCCACCACTCATGATACTTTGCCTGTCTACGCAAATATGCTGGGTAAAGCAAACTCTGATCCAAATGCAAAACAAAAACCGCATCATCCGGAACATCCTCTATAGTAATTCCTGGCAGCAGTTTACTATCGCCAGAAGATAATAAAAGTGAAGATTCAGCTTCTGATGTTTCTTTAAGATTGCCTCTAACATATAAAGCAAGTGCTGTCGCAATAAATCCAATAAAGAAAAATGGTAATATTGGCATACCTGGTAAAAGGCCAATAAAAAATAAAAGCACAGCAGCTAAAAACAACACTCCTGGCTTGCTAAAAAGCTGATCGCCGACTTCTGAACCTAAAGTCGTTTTATCATCTGAACTAACTCTAGTAACAACAATACCTGCACAAATTGAGATTAAAAGTGCTGGGATCTGACTAACTAAACCATCGCCAACGGTTAAAGTAGTATACGTTTGAATAGCCTCGGAAAAGCTCATTCCATTCGATATTCCCAGATACATTCCGCCTAAAATATTTGTAACAATAATGAAAAATCCAGCGATCGCATCTCCTTGAACAAAGCGCATCGCACCATCCATTGAACCAAAAAGCTGAGATTCTCGTCTTAATTCATTCCGTTTTTGCTGAGCTTCAAGGGCAGTAATAATTCCTGCTTTTAGATCTGAATCAATTGCCATTTGCTTGCCAGGCAAAGCATCTAGGGCAAATCTAGCAGCAACTTCTGAAACACGACTTGAACCACGAGAAATGACAATAAAATTCACAACAGTAATAATTATAAAGATTATTACCCCCACAACGATCTCACCACTGATTAAGAAAGTTCCAAAGGCCTCAATTACCTTACCTGCTTCCCCAACACTAAGAATCAATCTGGTTGATGCTACATTCAATCCTAGGCGAAAAAGAGTTGTCAAAAGTAATAAAGAGGGAAAAACAGACAAAGCCAATGCATTAGGCATATATAAGCCTACAAGCAAAAGTAACAATGCAAAGGAAATATTTAGTGCTAATAAGAAATCTAATACAATAGTAGGTAATGGTATTAGCAACATTGCAGAAACAGCGACAACGAAGATTGCTAAGATGATATCACTTTTTAAAAATCTTAGGTTCATTCTTATTAACTCTTAGCCATTCCCAATTGAAACTGCAATCCAAAACCAATTAATATAATCATTAAAAATGCTACGAAAACAAGAGCAACTGGGCCAGTGGCTTTAAGTTCAAGAGTTTTAATTTTGGCCTCTATTTTAGTTTCTCTTTGTCCTGCAACAGCATCTGCAAGCTCTTGAAGTTGACGAGTTATTTCTCCACCATGTTTTGCAACTTGGCCAAGTGACATGAACGCATGTTTTACCTCTGTACTTCCTGACATCTTACCAACTTCAACTAAAGCATCTTCCATAGAAACACCACTTCTAACATGGTTTTGGGCATGTCGAAGAAGTTCAGTAACTGCATTATGAGTATCTCGCTCATCTGCCATTTGAACAACTCTTTGTAAACATGGGCCAATATCTAAAGAACTACTAACTCCTATCACAATCTGTTCAATAACTAGCGGAAGATAGTATAAAACATCTTCTGCACGAGCTTTAATTCTCATATCTAATAGAAAACTTGCAGGCACAAGATATCCAGCATAAGCACCAAATACTGCACCAAGCAACGCCATTAAAAGACCCATACTATAAAAGCCGTTAATAGCAAACACTCCGCATATAAACGCACCTGCTATTTGTATATTATAATAATACTTCTTTTGTTCTTCCTTTGTGAATAAACCTGCCATAAAAAAACGTTCAGATAGAGTTACTTTTTTACTATCCTTAACAACAGATTTTCTGGCCTGTACTTTTGCTTTTTGTATTTCTTCCTCATTCAATACTTTATTTTTCGAAAAGTTAGAATTTCGTGATTCAACTTTTCTTCCCATTAAAGAATGAATATTATTTTTGGACTTGGAGCCAAGCACAAAGTATACAATTATACCACCAGACACTATTGCAGAAATGCCGGCCAAAGCTAATATTAAAAAATTAACGTTCATATTAAATCTTAAGTTTAGTAACTTGTTTAATCCAAAACAAACCAGCACAGATCAACAAGATTGAAAATTGCCAAACTTGCCATCCGACCGGATGCTTAATTGCTCCTATAATTGCTTCAGGGAAAGCAAAACTTAAGTAGCCAACCATAAATACAAGTAAGAATAAAATTAGAAACACCGAGCCCTTTTGTAGACCTATCGCAGCGTTTGCTGAGGATCTAAAATATTGTCTTTTTCTTACTTGTTTTGCCAAACGATCGAGAGTGTCAGAAAGATTTCCTCCAACTCGTTTGCTAAGTAACAAAGCTTGAACAAACAACTCTATCTCTGGATGATAAACATCTTCACCAAATGAACCGATTGACTTTTCTTCTGGTACTCCCAAACGCAGCCGCTCTGACATTTGCTTTACTTCTTGCTTAACTAAAGAGTTTTCATCTAGACCTTCAGCTGCCGCATCAATTGCAGTTAATACAGACATCCCTGTTTTAAGTAGACCAACTAAAGACGACAAAAAAGCTGGGTAGTCTGAATCAAACTTGTTAAATCTTTTATTTACAAGTTTATTCAGTACGGCTCGAAACACAATTGGACCGATAAAAAAAGCAGCTCCTGTCAAAACTATATTAAAATAAATACTTGCGA
>JAGRAS010000247.1 GCA_020434465.1 Bdellovibrionales bacterium
CTTCTTTCCTCTTTAAAAGAGACATAGATTAAACCACCAGTAAATGACGAAAAAAGGTTTACTGTAGAATAATCAATCTCCGAGGCTGGAGAGACTAAGACTGACCTGTCTAGGCCACCAATATCATCTTTGATGAGCAAAATGCCCCGCTTTTTAAATATCTCTAGGGATTCTTTAGTTTTCATGTAAGGGAGTATACCAGCCGCAAAGGGAAATGTCCGCTTTTTGATTGATAAAAAACTAATTGCTGTTTTGCTTGGCTTGTTAAAGAAGGTAAAGAAGGTATGAAAAATCAATAAGTTACAATTATTTTCCCACTTAGATAAACTGGTTAAGAAATTTCACAGTTGAGACGATTCTATATTTGCGCCCCTGATAATTTTCTAACATTAGAAGCCAATTGTTTACCTGATGCTCCTAGGGCTTGGTTTCGGAATTATGATTTGAGGTTAACATGGAAGGTGCTTCTTCTTACGGAAATATTTCATCAGCATTTGTGAGCGAAAAAGAAAATACAAACACAAGCTTAGAGCAAATTGAAGCTCGTAGAACTGCATTCGTCGCAAGATTTATAGTTTTAAGAGAGTCAAAAAGAACTAAGGCTCATCGCATTATTGAGATGATGAGTTGGTCTCCAGAGACAACTGCTGAAGAATTGGCAGAATCATTTAGAAAAGTTTTTATAGAAAATGGTGATAATATGTCACCTGTTGATAGAGATATACGTAGAGCTCTGTCACATTCTACAAGATCATTAAATCACTTTATTAAAGAGTATGCTTCAAGATCTACTCATAATTTTATTGATGCGCTTTATGATTATGAAAGATCTAATGAGCTACTATTCGGGAGCGAAGATCAGCCAAAACCAGGCGGCTGGCAGCTTCCAAAAGAAATAGAGAAAAGAAAGGCTGAGCAAGCTTAGAAGGATATGTCAGAAACTGAAAATACCCAAAGCAATCAGAAAAGAGGTTTGTCGGCGTTTGCCTTGCAATATAGTGCAATTGACGAACTCCCTCAATTAGTTGCAAGTGGAAGAGGGGAGTCGGCTACTAAAATTATCCAAGCCGCTCAAGAGGCTGGAATTCCTATTTCTAAAGACCAAGGTTTAGCTGAGTTGTTAAAACAACTTCCAGTGGGAAATTTCATTAGTCCAAATATGTATAAGCTAGTAGCAAGTGTAATTAGCTTTCTTTATCATACAGATAATGAATGGCGAGATAAGCATGAGTTCCTAAGTGGAGTTTTTTCATCAGAAGAGACTGCTTTAAACAGAACTCAGGTTTTAAAGAAATTTTCTCATTAGTGAACATTATAGATAAAGACAATCTCTGCATTTGGAATTTCTAGGCCAATATCTTTTTTAATTTTACCAATAGATTCATCAATGTCAGCTAGGCTTCTATTGCCATCTAGTTCTAAGAAAATCTCAATTTGAAAATCAATACCATGCCTTCTAGTTCTAATTTTTTGCAGACCTTTATATTCTGATTCAAATTTTATTAAAGCTTTTAAAATTATTATCTGGTATTTTTCCTCAATTGAACGATCTAAGAGATCATCTAAAGAAGAATTAGTAATCGCCACTGCATTTTTAAACATAAAAAATGCAATTAAAAGAGAGCCTAAAGGATCTACGTATATTGCAAGTTCTTGACTTAGCAAATGTGTTAATACAAGTGTAAAAAAAACGATTGTGCAGGCAAAAGTTTTTGCCCTAAAAAGTTTTTTTTGTGAATCAATTACTGGGGAAGGCTTTTTTTGATATAATTTAATGTTTTTAATCCAAATGAATGAATTACCCAGAATAGATAAGACAGACATCACAATTCCAGCCGTTATATTTTCAGGAATTACTGGGTAATAAAATCTTTGAGCCGCATGTATAAGAACAATCGTAAATGAAATGAAGAGAGTCGCGCCAACTATTAAGCAGGAAAGCTGCTCGATTTTAGCAAAACCGTAGCTAAAACCCTTCCATTTCCGCCGGTCTATTCCTCTAAGAATTAACCATGAAACAAGAATAGCTGAAAATTCAGAGGAAGAGCGTAGTAGGTCTGCAAATAGAGCTGTGGAATTTGAGATCCACCAAACATAAAATGTAGGAAAAAGTGATAGAAAAGTACTGATGACAGCCAAGTTTATCGGCTTTGAACCAGTAAGATTGCTCTCGGTGTTATTCACAATTAGATAATCTTTTTGGTTTTGCACAAATATTAATTATGGCAAAGAGGCACCAAATTACACTTGAAATTTAAAACAAAGCGTAAATAAATGGTGATAATGCTGACCCTTGAGTCATCACAATTAATACCCCAAGTAACAAAAATACCGTAACCATTGGGATAAGCCACCAAGCCTTTTTTTCCATGAGAAGTGTGAATATTTGTTTAACAGTACTAGATTTACCCATGTTTAAGCTGCCACCTTCTCTTCTTCGAACTGCTCTTCAATAATCTTATCAACTTCTTCAATCAATGATCCTATAGCATAAGCCCAAACATATTGCCCAGCTTTTCTGCCAGCAATAACTTCTGCAATTTGTCCTTTGTCGTGTACTTTATTTTTAAGGAAAAGTGACTTTCCGTCTGTTAAGAGAATCATGTCCGTAGGTTCTTTAAAAAGTTTCGGAAGTCTTTTACGCAAATACTCAATGCCCTTACGAAACCTATTTACAGGCAAGCCTTCTCTTTTCATTCTAAAAAGCCAGCAAAGCAGAACAAGGTCGGAATAAGAATATTTATTCCTACCTCGATGCATTAACTTTCCTGTAGCTGGAACTAAATTGGTTCTAGCGTAATAATTTAATAGTGCTAAGCCTATCTTCTCAATTCCACCAGTTAGTACCCTTAGAATTGCTTGCACGTCTTTAGCTGTAAACTCACGGTTTAGATATGTTTCTGCCATCTCCCATCGCCTAAAATAAAAAGCCTTTTTAAACCAACAACGAGGTTTAATTTAACCTTACCCGCAACACGCATATAAAGGTAAGGCCTCGCCTGGTAAAGTGTCAATCCACAAAATTTTCAAGCCTATAGCTAAGCTTTCAACAGTATTTTAAGCTACTACTTTTCCCCCCAACTTAATTTTATTAGCTTTGGGTTAAAGTAAATAAAATCTTACTGCCTTAGAGCTTGTCCAGAGGCGACAAAAAACCCTTGCTTAAAAAAGCGAAAACCCAAAAAAACAATTTTCTTTTTTTAAACCTTGATCAGTGAAATAGAAATTGAAAA
>JAGRAS010000248.1 GCA_020434465.1 Bdellovibrionales bacterium
CACACTGTTTACCTCAGCTGGTTAATAATCTTGTTGGGATTGCAGATCGTATGCGAGATAGTAGTGGTTCATATGAGTTTGAGCGGCCGCCTGCACCAGAAGAGCTCCTTACAATTGGGCATTACATAATGAAATTACTTGAGTGGGGTATTAAAGACTTTGGTTTTGTAGGTAAAAGCATTTGGAATATGGTTTCAAAATCAGAGCATGATAGGGCCGTGCTAGAGCACATGTTGCGTTATCATCCAGAATTTCTTGATCCACTAGTACCTGACGCTCGTTATGTACCAATTAATGTTATACATACAAAACTAGGTAGATTAGTTCTTAAAAAGGTAGTGCTTGATCCTGAAGCTGAAGAAAGACGCTTAGCATTAAAGGCAATGCAAGAAGGCGATGCGTAAAATAGAACGTCGTTACCACCTAAGACTAGTATAAAACAAAGCCTGTCGTATGTAATTCCCTTAATAAATTAGTAATTAAGCCAATTTATCCACAGGTCGATAAATAAGCTAGGGAGATATAAACTATGGTCTCTGGTCGGCAAGCTAAAGATGGGTGTCGAATTTGCGGAAGTAATTCAGTTAAAGTTTTACCTGCAGATAAAACTGAATCTTTAGTTAATAAATTTTTAGAAACTAAGTATCATTGTCTACGATGTGGAATCGTATACACATCTTCATTGCTAGATTTAAAATTTCTGAAAAAAAATAAACCAGCTTATGGCTACATTGGAAAAAAGCCTAATACAGAAGAGTTTACAGATATTAACCTATATCGTCCTTTACAGAAAAAAAACTCACCAGTTGAGATTGAAGAATTGCCAAAAATAGTCGAGCAAGAAAAACAAAAAGAAATAATAATAGATTCTGAGCTTATTAGCTCAGAAAAAGCATATCGTATGGCAATTGCCTTGGGAGGACTAAAGTTTTCAATAGAGATAAATAGAGAGTTAGGAGAGGCTTTAGGTAAAGCTGCATCTGGAGTAAAAAGTTTTGTTTCTGAAGTTAAGAGCGACTTAGAAGATGCGATTGAAAATAAGTCAAATACTAATTTCGTCCCCAGAGAAGAGTGTGAATTAAAGCAAGAGTCTTAGTTTTACGGGGCATTTTCTCCATTTAAGCTTTACAGCACAATCAAAAGTCCATATTCTACAATAGTATTAATTATGATTTTTACGCTTGAGTTTGATGGATATTCTACCGCAACTACTTTTAAATTCCCTAATAGCGGGCAGTATTTATGCGCTTACAAGTTCTGGGCTTTCACTAGTTTATGGTCTTAATAGAGTATTAAACTTCGCTCACGGTCATTTTATGATGGTTGGGGCGTATTTTTTTTACGAAGCAAATGCTCAATTTGGTTTAGGTGCAGTTGAATCTTTTTTGATTGCGGCATTAGTGATGGCAGTGTTGTCAGCGTTGTCTTTTGAAATTTTTATTAGTCCTTTTGTTGGTTTTAGTTATTTCCTTCCATTTGTTACAACGCTTGCTTTGGCTACGATTTTAGAATCGATAGTCTCTATGGTTTGGGGCGTAAATGTGAAAAGTTTATCTACTGGCTATAGTATAGAGAGTTTTGAAATTTATGGAGTATATATAACTCCAGTTCAGATTTTTATTATTATAAGTGCGATTATTCTTTTATCTTTGGTTGCTTTTATTGTTCACTCTACTTCTTTAGGAAGAAAAGTAAGGGCGCTTTCTCAACATGAGTATGCTGCAGAAAGTTTGGGTGTTAGTAAGAGAAAAGTGAGTTATATTATTTTTATTATTGGTGCTTTAATGGCTGCTTATGCCGGTGTTCTAATCGGATTTGAGACTAATATTCAACCTACAATGGGAAATGCATATACGATTAAAGCTTTTGCAGCGATGATTTTAGGAGGGCTTGGTAATTTTTGGGGTACGATCTTTGGATCCTATATTTTAGGTTTAATTGAGAACTTAAGTATCGGTTTAGATCTTGGGGATTATAGTATTCCTGCTGGTTACAAAGATGCCTTTGCTTTTTTAATTATTTTGATTGTTTTATTGTTTAAACCTCAAGGTTTATTCAATCGTAAAAGCAGGGTGGCTTAAGACAGATGGAATATCTCATTCATTTAGGAATATTAGTTTGTATTTATCTGATTCTTGCGCAGAGTTTTAATTTAAGCTTTGGCCTTGGGAAACTGTTTAATTTAGCTCATATTGCTGCTTACGCATTGGGTGCATATACAACCGCATTGTTATCAACTGATCATGCAATCGGAACTTTTGTGTGTTTTATTGCTAGCATGTTAGTTGCAGGTCTTTTGGCAATTTTAATCGGTATAATTTCTTTAAAGTTAAGCCAAGATTATTTTGCAATCGGGACCTTAGCATTTTCAGCAATCGTTACTGCATTGCTTATTAATTGGAAAAGTTTGACACGTGGAGTCCTTGGTATCCCAGGTATTCCCAGACCAGAAATTGCTAATATAGATTTCGATAATTTAAACTTTTTATATCTTTCTACAGTATTAACGGTTCTTGTTTTATTAGTTTCGTATTTGTTATTTAATAATGCCTATGGCCGTAGCCTTAGAACTCAGTCAGAGTTTGAGCAGGGAGCGATTGCTTTAGGAAAAAACACTCGTAAACTTAGAAACTTTGCTTTCTTTGTCTCTTCAGCAATAGCTGGTTTAGCAGGCAGTTTGTTTGCCTATTACATCAATTATATCGATCCCTCATCTTTCTCTCTTGTAGAGATGATTTTTGTTTTAACATTAGTTATTACTGGTAGACCTGGGTCTTTTTGGGGCGTAAGTTTAGCAACTATTTTTCTAGTTTTACTACCTGAGCCACTAAGGTTTATTGATATGCCATCAAGTATTCTTGGTCCACTTAGGCAGCTACTTTATGCTGTAATAATGTTCGCTGTTGTGTATTTTAATCGTGGAACAATTTTTCCTAAGGAAAGAGCAATATGATAGAAATAAAAGATTTATTTTTCAGTATTGGTTCTGCAAAAATCCTTGATGGAATTTCTTTAAAGATTAGTAATGGAGAGACTGTAGGAATAATTGGTCCTAACGGGAGTGGTAAAACCACACTTTTTAATTGCATAAGCGGATTTAATATTCCTCAAAAAGGACAGATCTTTTTAAATAACAAAAACATTACAACCACTAGGCCTTTTTTGCGGGCGATGCTTGGCTTAGGACGCGTATTTCAAAACCCTGGGG
>JAGRAS010000249.1 GCA_020434465.1 Bdellovibrionales bacterium
AAGCCTCTTCCACCATCCTTTCTTGCATGATGAGCTCCACCGCCTAAAACAATTGAAATACCATCATCTAATGCTGCTTGAGTTGCTCCTAGAGTACAACCAACGATTCTACTTCCTCTTTCATTTAATGCCTCTGACCAAGGAAAGCCCATTTCGCGCATTTGTTTTTCTGTTACGTTTCCGCTTGCCATATTCTCAATATAGTTTTTAGTATGAGCTAGCATAAGTATAGATTTATCAACGGAAAGTCCTTCAATTAAATCTTCAGGGCTTACTAATCGGTTTTGAAGAACTCCTTGTTTTAGCAAAGAAAACTTCTCTAAGGGGTATTTAGAGTTTGGTCTTAAGGGTATTGGAATATTGGCATAATGAAAAATTTTCATAATAGAAATTCTCGTATAAAAATAAACCACCTTATAACTACTTTCTTTTAAAAAATAGCTTTAACACCTGCAAAAAATGCCCTCCCTCTAAGTGGTGCAATGTCTTTAAGAAAAGAAGTATGAAGTCTTACTTCTTCATCAGTTAAGTTTACACCTTTAATGTATAACTCAAGCTGTTTATCTTCATAAGGAATAGTATAACTTAAATCTGCATTTAAAGTAGCATAGCCATCGGTTCTAAGTTCATTATTAGCAATCTTAGTTTGACTATCTGCGAACACAGCTTCAATAAGCGCACTCAAGTTATCATATGAGTATTCAAGGCCTAGCTTCCCCTTAAGTGGAGGTATCCTTGGTAGCCAAGTACCATCATCAGTATTTTTTGCTTCAACATATTCAACAGTGCTGTGAAGGTCTACGTGATGTTTTCCACTTTTAATTAAGTGATAAGTGGCGTCAGCTTCAAAGCCTAAAAACCTAGCCTTATTTGATTCGTACTTAAATGCATCAAAGCCATCATTCAAAGTACCAGTTGGGTTTAAAGATATATAATCAAAATAATGCTGCCAGAATGCACTTATTGAACCTGTGAGATCTCCAGTGTTTTTTCTTAAAACAAGCTCAGTACCAAATGACTGCTCCTTATCTAATGTAGAGTCTCCAATTTCAAATGCTTGCTGTGCAATATGCGCTCCGTTTGCAAAAAGCTCTGCAACTGTTGGGGCTCTTTCAGCATAAGAGCCAAGCAAGCTAAAAGTATAGTCCTTACCAAGAGGCTTCCAATTAAAACCTGCTGTATTACTTAAAAGATTAAAAGTTTTGGTACCTTTATCTTCTGGATCTCTAGAAGCATGTTCGTACCTTCCACCAAACTCAAAAATTAATTCATCAGTGATATTCGTTTCTTCAAGGATAAAGACTCCTGGCAATACACTTTCAGCAGAAGGAACGTAAGCCTCTTCACCAGAGGCCTTAAAATCATCATAAAGAAGTTGAAACCCTGCTGCACCCGTTAAACCTGCAAATTTTTGATGGAGTAACTCCAAACGCCCTTCAAAAGAGTCACTCTTAAAAACACTTGCAACCTCGTCACCCTCTAGCTCTTTATGCTTATAGTCACCGTAACCAAAAGAGTACTTTACTGTGCGTAGTGTCCTTGAGTTAGGATCGAAATCTCCCCTAAGATCTGTACGAAACTGCTCCATATCAATTCTCGGATCGGCTTCTACTTCCTCATGTAGAACCCCTTCATGCTCATCTTCGTGCCCATGACTGTGGCCAGGAACTCCATACTTATTTTCATAAAGCTTTACTGAGGCACCAACAAAACCATCATCCCAAACATGAGACAGCCCAGCTTTAACACCATTAGACCTCGTATCACTGTTATTTAGTGTTCCCTTAAGGCTTTCTTCATGTTCATCTTCATCGCGATCTTCTTCTCCTCTCCTATCTTCACTTTCATGCTCTTCGGACTCTCTTAAAGTTTTAGACTCAGCATACCCCGGTATTTCGATATCATCAGTTTCTCGATAGAAACCCGAAAGAAACCAGTTAACATCACCTGCTTGACCAGCAATTTTACCTGAACCAAAAGCTTCATTATCAGCAGAGTCTCCCCTTTTTAGATCTAGTTCTCCAGTAAATGGAACATTTAAATTCTTTTCTGCAATTGCCTCATCAATCACATTTACTGCACCACCAATTGCAGAGCTTCCATATAGCAAAGTTGATGCACCTCTTAAAACTTCTATGCGGTTAGCAAAAGCTGGGTCAGCAGTTGTAGCGTGATCATCGCTTATTCCAGAAACATCACCGGAGCCTAATCCATTTTCCAAAACCCTTACTCTCTCTCCACCTTGCCCTCTTATAATTGGCCTGCTTGCTGCTGGACTAAATGACGAAGAGCTAATTCCAGGTTCTTTAGCTAGAGTATCACCAAGTGAAACTTCTTTTCTTCTTTGAAAATTTTTGCCGAAAAGAACAGATACAGGCCTACCAGTTTCAGGAAGAGTCTGGTGCACATGAGGGCCAGTAATAACAATCACAGGATGATCGATATCTACTGGTGCATTATCCTGAGCAAAAGTATTTATTGGAAAAAAAAAGACTAAAAATAAAAGTAATCTACTAGCCATGCTTCCTCACAATCTAAAGCTAATGACCAATTGATAATCTAATTGCAACTTATTTGCAATAGCACTTTTACTAAAAAATATTTTATGCTGCTAACTCCTGACTTTGAAGGCAAAACTACAACGCCATAAATTCAGCAGAACCTTACATATGGAAGCACTTATCTGGAGCTAAAAAGCTAAAAGCTCTATACTAACCTCTTAGATACATCGTCCCAATTAATTACATTTGCAAAAGCATCCAAGTAAGCAGCTCTTTTGTTTTGGTATTTTAAATAATAAGCGTGTTCCCAAACGTCACAAACTAGAAGTGGAGTAACTACCCATTGCGTTAGATTTTGATGTTTTTCAGCAGTTAAAATATCTAGACGTTTATTTGTATTATTTTGTACAAGCAGCACCCATCCAGATCCCTCAACGGCACCACCTGCAGCTTTAAACTGAGCCATGAATTTGTCAAAACTTCCAAAACTTTGCTTTATAGCATTTGCTAAATCACCTGTAGGCTCTCCACCCCCATTAGGACCCATGTTTTCCCAAAAAATACAATGAAGAAAATGACCTGCTCCATGAAACGCGGCCTCACGCTCCCAGTGTTTAACTAAACTATAATCGCCTGACTCCCTTGCTTCAGCCAGTTTTTTTTCTGCATTATTTAGACCATTAACATAGCCAAGGTGATGGATG
>JAGRAS010000024.1 GCA_020434465.1 Bdellovibrionales bacterium
ATTCTTCGGAGCACCGAGCATCCCTCGGGCGAAGAAGAATGGACCCAGGCGGGATCGAACCGCCGACCTCTTGACTGCCAGTCATGCGCTCTCCCAGCTGAGCTATGGGCCCGTAAAGACAGGACATCAGCGGCAAGTTGCCCGATGCATGTTCCCAAGAGTGCAAGAAAATACAAAGTTTTTCAAGCCTTTGCAAATCTCATAATTTTGAGTGATTATACTGCCTTTCTTGGAGTCACCAGCCTTGACTGGGAACACCAATCACAGGTCGGGCTGTGGCGCAGACTGGTAGCGCGTTCGCTTGGGGTGCGAGAGGTCGGCGGTTCAAATCCGCTCAGCCCGACCATTTCCTATAGATCCATACCGGACACATGGGTAACACTTAACATCAATTGGCTGAGCGGATTTGAACTTCTCGGCGCATAGCGACGAGAAGTATTACTGCGTACTACAACCTATGGTGACGTACGTCTAACATCACGAGGGAACATGGTTACCTCTCTGACATTAGATAAACCTAGGATTGTTTGAGCTAATCTTTCTAGGCCTAAACCTGCTCCACCATGTGGAGGCATACCGTATTCAAACGCTTGCAAATATCCAGAATAATTTTCTGGATTTAGGCCATTCATAATCATGCTTTTAATCAGTACTTGCTTATCATGAATGCGTTGACCTCCACTGCAAACCTCAATTCCGTCAATTAAGAGATCAAAACTTTCAGTAAGATTCGAATTTTTTGGGCTAGTCATAATATAAAATGGTTTTTCTCTACGTGGGTAATTCGTAATAAATGCCATGCGACTTCCAAATTCTTTTAAAATTGCTTCCCCCATTGCTTTGTCAAGTGTAACTTTTTCACAATCAATATTATATTTTTCAACAAGCTCCATAGCATCAGCAAAACTTAATCTAGGAATTTCATCAATCTCAAAAATATCCTTGCCTAATAGTTTTAGTTCATCTGCAGCAATCTCAGGTATTTTTTGAAAAATATACCTGACAGTTTTTTCAAGTGCATCCATAACATCATTCTGATCTTCAATAAAAGCCATTTCAAAATCTAGCCCTGTGAACTCAGTAAGATGTCTTGATGTATTACTATTTTCAGCACGGAATACTGGCCCAATTTCGTATACTCTCTCTAATGCTGCAACTGAAATTTGTTTATAAAGTTGAGGACTTTGAGCTAAAGAAACTTTTTTGTCAAAGTAATCGATGGAAAAAACTTGTGCACCACCTTCAGTTCCACCATCAACAATTTTCGGAGTATTGATTTCTGTAAAACCTTGCTGTTCAAAACCTTCTCTAAAAAATTTTGATACTAATGCTTTAATTTTAAAATGCGTTGCAATCCATGGATTACGTAAACTTACAGCTCTAAAATCTAATTGGTGATCAAGTGTGGCTTTTGGTTTAGCATTGAGTAGAAAAGGTACATCTTGTTCAGGTTTAGCTAAAGTTTTAATTTGAAGCGCCAAAAGATCGAAAATATCTTTTTTTTGAGGATGCTGAACTACTTTACCCATAATTTCAACATAAGATCCTGGGGTAGGAGCAAGTTGCCTTAAATCATTATCTAATAATGCTTGCACAGTGCCAGTTCTATCTCGCACTACAACAAAACAAAAAGCTTTTAAACTTCTTACTCCTTGCACAAATCCTCTAATGAAAATTTCCTGTTCTAAATATTGTGCAACTTCATCAGCAAGGATTCTTTTTTTAGCATTTTTTGATTTCAGTTCAACTTCTATTTCAGCATCATCAGCAGTAATACTTTCGATTGCTACAGCCGTTTTATTGGTACCTGGCACATCAACTTTATTAGTATTATTTTCTTGACTCATCATTTCATACCTCAATTTTAGAAAGATTAATTTGATTCCATTTATTCTTTAGTTCTTCTAAAGATAGTTTTTGACCTAATAAAAGTTTTAAAGCGAAAGAAGCCGTTTCTAAAGTTAAGTAATTAGCAGAAAGAACACCTGCTTGCTTTGCCAAAACTGAAACTTCATACTCATCTAGATTTGTACCACCATTTAGAACCTGCGTGGCTAGCACAATAGGTTTTTTACTTGCATATTCTTTGAGAATTCTTAAGAGACTTCTTTTACCTTTTGTTGGAATACCACCAAGCCCAAATCCCTGAATAATTACACCATGTATATCAGAATCAGATAAAACTTTTTCTAACTGACGAGGTTCATAACCAGGTATAATAGTTTCTACTTTAATGGCATTATCAAATTTATCGTGCATTAAGAAGTCAGCTCTGACTTTGCTTGTTTGAGTTTCGAGTGCAAGCATGTTTACTAAAAATCTCTTTTTCTTTAAATCAATTCTTCCTACATCTGCCCCTCCAACACTTCTAAAGGCATCTAATGATCTAGAATCAACTTTTACCGCATTTATACCTTTGATTATTCTGTGTCTAAAAACTATGTAAACACCTGCTGGAAGCATTTGAGCTGCATAGCTAGCCTCTACAAAGTTGATTAAAGCATCTGATTTTTTTTCACTTATAGTTCTTTGTGAGCCGGTAAGTACGATTGCCTTAGTTGGATTTTCTAATATTAGTGAAAGTGCACTTGCCGCATAAGCCATGGTGTCTGTACCACAAGTAACTACAATTCCATTTGTATCATCTTCATTTATTTTTTTATGAATAATTTTGGCTAAGCGAATCCAATCCTCTGGTTGTACATTAGTACTATCAATTAATTCTCCGAAATGCTCACTAGTTCCGGGTGCAGGAAATCTCAATTTTAATAAATCTTGAATACTAGGTATATATTTTTCAATAATTGATTTTAATTGATGAAATGGGGTTTTGCCATTTTCGCCAACTGCTGCAGAAAAAGTTCCTCCTGTTTCAATACAAAAAAGCTCACCACTGATACATTTTTGATATAAAAAATCAGAGGTAATTTTTTTCATAATATTATCTACGTTACTTCCTGCATTGATACTACTAGCGCTTAATGGATTATTTTCCGATATTATTCTTGGTTTAAAATTTTCTTGCTCAATGCTATTTAGCTCTGGGTGTCCCATAAGATTTATTTATATTACTTGATATAATAGTCGTTAGTTATTCTGATTAGTTTCCATCTTTTAAAAAATAAAAAATGATTATTAATTTTGCTTAATTTAAATCTGAATTTATGCATATACTAAGTGCATTGAAATCAACGTTAAGATGATTTTATTAAGACTCTAGCAATTGAAGTTGAATGATATTCTATATGTGGGCTTAGCTTTTAGGTAAAAATGAATTCAAAGGATTCTATGAAAATTTACTTTTTAACAGAATTTGCTTTTCACCCTAGTTTTCTAGTCAAAAACTGCTTAGATACTTTAGGCGATTTACCAGAATTTGGAGGTATCTTAATAAGAAATCCTAAAAAAAATAGTAAACTTGAAGTTGTAAAAAACTTTGAAAATAATACTCGGTTCTATGAAAGCTATTATGGAACTTTAAGTAGCTCTGAGCTTGCAATGCTGGATTTATACGGTGACCCTGATTATTACATTAGTCCTTCATCAAAAGTTCATTTTATTGAAAGAAACTTGAATAGTGATCAGGCACTTAGCCAAGTAAGAGACATTATAGATATCAGAGAAAATGAGAAAGTTTTTATACTAGTTTTTCTGGATACAATACTAAGAGAGAGCTGGATAGATTTTTCTAAAGGTAATTTGGTAAATGCCCATTCAGCAGTTTTACCTTACGCAAGAGGGATGCATGCAATTGAGCAAGTAGTTGCAAATGGCAAATCAGATGAGATTATGAAAGTTTCTGGAGCTACAGTTCATTATATTGACAGTGGCGTGGATACAGGACCAATTATTTATGCAGAAAGAATCTTAAATCCTTTTCAATATAAAAGTATTTGGCATCTTAAAGCTGCTTGCTACATGTTATCTTTTAAACTTCTTTTAAAAGTTGCGAATGATTTAATGTCAAATCCAAATACTCTGCCTGTTGGCACAATCGTGGCATCAGATATACTTGGGCCAAATTATCTTAAAAAAGACTTTTCTTCTGATCTCCAGAAAACTGCAGAGAATTCATTTCTGAAATTCTATCAGAAAAAATTTGATGATTGATTTTGCAAAAGTGCCTTGTTGACTTAGGTGAAAAAAGCTTGCCTGCCATTCCTGCTTTAATTACATCTAACTTAGTAATATTCATGCCAGTCACACCTGATTTTACTTGAATATTTTTTTCAGACAAATAATTTACCGTATAGCACTGAACTAGATCCCATTTTAATATTTCCAGGGCATTAAATCTATGGTGTCCATCAAGAATAACTCCTGTATGTCTGTCAATTAAAATTGGAAATGGAATCTGTCTATTTCTAACTGTATAATCAATTATACCATTTAAGTTTTTGTTTATAATATTTTCATGAGGCTTTAAATCTTTGATATGTCTATACTCAAAATGTATATTTTTTATCAAAGACTTTTTAATGCCACTACCTAATTGCGCTGTGCTAATCCAAACTTCTTTTTTGCTTAAATTTTTACTCATTTTATTATTAAACAAATGACGAAATTAATTTACCTTCTTCTTTTATGTTAGATTCTTGATAAGCGTATTTAGCTAAAGCAAGATCTAAGACTCCCAATCCAAACGGACTAAATATGACAGTTTCAAATTGCTTAGTTCGCGCTGGAATCCTACCTTCCAATACTTCACTTAAAGTTCCAGCTATGAAATCACGATTGCCAATTTTCTTTTCAGTCAACTCTAGTGAAGTATTTTCTCTACATGCGTGATCAATATCATCAGTAAAATTTCTTGCTTGTAAGATTGCCTCAATAGACAAATCTCTCAATGAAATATGTAATAGTGTTTTGCCTGTAGGAACTAAATCTAAGTTTTCTAGATAAGGAGTAGAAGTATTTGTCGCAAATGAAATTGGATCAGCCTCTTTCAATACATCATCAAGCCTGAAAGCTACTCTGTAGTTTAACGTTGGAAATTCTTTTTTAGCGCTGTCGATAAACTCTTGAGCTCTATCTTGATTAAGATCAAAAATTATAACATTTGATAATGTAGTTAATCCTGCATGGGCAAATCGTAGAATTTCATAACTAATTGGACCTGCACCAATTATTCCAAATGTTTTAGGTGTAGATAAAGTGAGCTTTTGTGCGGCTAAAATAGCACTTGCAGCAGTTCTTCTTGCACTAATAATAGATGCCTCCATAACCGCAATAGGCCTTCCAGTATCCATACAGTTAAGAATTAATAAAGAAGAGGCTCTAGGTATTTTTTTAGATATATTGTCTGGAAAAGAAGCAATCCATTTGATACCTGCAATATTATAAGAGTCTCCTAGAAACGCTGGTAATGCAATAATTCTATTTTTCTGGTCATTGGGGAATCGTAAGAAACACGAGTGAGGGAGCGAACTCCTGCCATTAAAGTGTGCTATATAAGCATCTTTAACGAGATTTATTACTTCTAATTCTTTACCTTCAAAAATCGAAAATATATCTGATTTACTTAATAGCTTCATATCAATATCTCTACCTCTTTCTTCATGCAGCAAATTGAGTTTTATAGTTTGAAAGTTTTTCATCAATCCACTTCGAATCAAAAATTGTATCAATGTATTTAAAGCCATTATCAGGAGATATTATTAATACCTTGTCTTCAAAATTAGTAATTTCAATTTTATTAATAAAACCCGCTAATGTTGATCCTGTTGAACAACCACAAAACAAAGATTCCTCTTTGGCAAGAAAATGAACTTTTTCAAAAGCATCGTTATCACTTACATGAGTAATTGCATCTATATCTTTGAGATTTATGAAACTAGATTTTTGATTTGAGCCAATTCCTACTTGATACCTTGGTGCAGGTTTTCCCCCTAATACAACTGAACCCAATGCATCTACTGCCATTATTTTAGTATTAGGTTTCTTTTCTTTAAAGTACTTGGCAATTCCAGCAATCAGACCGCCAGTACCCACTGGGCATATAATCCAATCTAATCCTCCCTCAAAAGTTTCATCAATTTCCTTTGCTGTGCAATTATAATGTGTAAGTGGAACATCTGGATTTTGATATTGGTTAAACCACCAATAATTGCTGTGATTATTAATTAGTTTTTTTACAGTATTTATTCGTGTAGATAAATAATTACCATTTTCATCGGACTCTTTTACTTTAACTACTTTTGCACCGAAACTCTTAATCAAAATTTCATTGGTTTTAGTGAGCTTTGGATCAACTACACATATAATTGAATAACCTTTTTGCTTTCCTACCATTGCTAATGCAGCACCCATGCTCCCTGATGTAGATTCAACAATAGTGTCTCCTGGCCTGAGCTGATTTTTTCTTTCGGCTTCATTAATAACATATAGAGCAACTCGATCTTTCATGCTGCCAGCTGGATTAGCACCTTCTAATTTAACGTATACATGTCGACCTGTTTGTTTGCTTATAGATTTCAATTTTACTACTGGAGTATTGTTTATTTCATCAAGTATCAAATTTGTTTTCATAAAATTCTAAAAAATCTAGTACGAATATAAAGTCGAGATTCCATTAAATTTGTTTCCATTTTTTTAAAAGTTTAGAATAGGATTTAAATTTGAATGATTTAGCTTGAGAAACAATATTTGATATGTGATTATTCTCTTCTAAAATACAGGAGCTTAAAATGATGGAACATAAACCAACCAATCCACAGCAGTTAAACTCACATCAATTCTTATTAGATAAAGAAATCCCATTTGAACGAGCAAGTTTTTCAACTAGCACTGAAAAAGGTGCTGCAAATGTTGCTCAAGCCTTGGGATTTAAGGATCGTCAAATGGTAAAAACTTTAATTTATGAAATAGTGGATACTGGTGAAACGGTTTTAGTAATGCTGGGAGGCGATCAATTTGGCCAATCAGGTAAGCTTAAGAAAGCTATTGGTTCAAGAAATATTAAAATGGCTTCATTTGAAAAGGTTAAAGAAATAACTGGTTACGAAGTTGGTTCAATACCTCCTTTCTCATGGCAGCCTGCCGGGTTTAGAACTTTTATTGAGCGATCTTTACTTGAAGAAACAAAATTAGGTGTGGGAACTGGGCAATGGGGCGAAGAAATTATTATTTCACCAAATGCACTTGTACAAGCTTCTAGCGCAGAGGTGGTAGATATTGCAAAAGAAGATTAAATATAAATCCTATCGCAAAGTGCCCTAAGTGACTTTTGTGCTTCAGTGTTTCTAAAAAAATGATCTCCACAAAGTGGAGTGAAGTTTGCTTTTTCTTTTAGAGCTTTGAAAAGTTTTAAACTAAACTCCATTGGCAATACACGATCTTCAAAACTATGCGCTATGTTTATAATAGGAATTCGAAGTAATTCAGGAGAAATTTGTTCTAGCCAATCATTCTCTAAAAAATAATTGTTTAGTCTATAATGCATGCAAACTCTTAAGTAGGTCATTAACTTAAGTGCCTTTTCTCGTGGTAAATTAGTATAGTCCATTGCAGCTTGAAGACTATATTCATGGTCAGAGCTTAAAATCAAAGGTGCTACATATTTAGTTAACTCATCTCCGTGAGATGCTCCAAAGCTACTTTCTCTTAACTTTTTTAGTCCTGGGGATCTTTGGTATTCATTTAATAACAACAAATCAACTGCTTCATTGCATGCTAAAAATGGAGCAACACACGTTAATGATCTACAATGTTCTATCTCTCCTGCTGCATAGATACATGCAAGTGTAGCTCCCATTGAATGCCCAAAGACATGCCAATCGGTAATGCCAAGATATTTTCTCACATATTTATGATCAATTACTAAATTTCTAGTAGTGTTCCCAACTAATTCACCTTCAGGAAAGCAGCCGATTGATCCACGTTGTCTGATTAAAATAATTCGCATTGTATTTGGGTTAAGAAAGCCTAAGTTTTCAGGTTTAATATCTAGAGTTGGTCCACCATGGATCAAAACTACTGGCTCCCCTTCTATATTACCATATTGTGAAACAAGAATTTCATGCTGCGGTTCGCGTTCATCCGACTTTGGAACTGGTACAAGCTCTTCACTTAAAAGCTCTGCTTGTGGATATAGAGGTTCTTTCTCTGAAGTAAAGTTTAGGGCAAGGCCTTTAAAATCAACAATGCCAGTTAGGTTTTCACAGCCTTTAATTGGGATATAGGCTTGCGAAAAATGTGTTTTGTAATGTGTTGGTTCCAAAGTAAGACTTCTCAATATGACCTAAAACAAAGGATTATAATACTAATTGTTTTCTGAGTCACATATTATTTCTTAAAAAAAGCTAAGTGAAATTTGTTACCTGGGGTGTATCAATAAAGACCCTTATTTAATTACAAATTTTTTCTTAACAGTAACTTTTTTCCCTTCATCTGGTGTAAATCTTGATGTCATAAAAACTTTGATTTTTTTTGATGATTCAAGCAGTTTTCTAGCATTTGAATTTAAAACAAATTGAGGATTTGGTCGCTCACCAAAAAAAACTGAGTTTTCTAAAGCTTTTTTCGAAAACTTTGGTTTTACACCTTTGGCCTTTTTCTTTGGTTTGATTATTATATGTGTTTGAATTATTCCATCTGCTGGGCCAGGTTGTAAATCAGCCGCCGGAACATCTAATGTTAATACTCCTATTTCTTTTAGAGTTCGACTTTCACTATTTCGATAATCTCGCATAATTTCTTCACCAAGCTTACCATATTGTTGAAGCCACTCACGAATATCTGAGCTTACAGGAATTGGGTTTTCTACTGGAGGATTTGCTGGTGGTTCTCCTGGCGCTGGTGGAGTGTAGCCAAACAAAGTAAATGGGTCGACTGGATCGGGAAGTCCTTTTGAGTGCTTAGCGCTAACTGTAATTTTTGCAAACCAAACAATAGTATTATGTTGCACTAATGTTTCTTCAGTATTGAAAAATCCTTCATATTGATAACGATAAGCTGAAGAAAAGTTTGTTGAGTTTTCATTAAACTCAACATAGGCATCTCTTAAACGATAATCTAATTGGCCAAGTAAAGTTTCATCTGCTGGCGCTGCAAAATCTGGAAAATATTCACCGAAGTTTTGTACAGAATCGCCAGACATCAAGCTAGCTTTCGCTGTTCTACATTGACCAGGAAAGGCCGCGCTTTCATCCATAATAGATGCTAATGAACTTACATTTCGTGCAGAATGCGGGAGTGGTATTGTCATTTTTACAACTCCATTAAGCACTTCATTTATCTTTGGGAAATATGGCAAACTTGAATTATAAGAAAAGTTTCCTGTGCAGCTTCCGTTTCCGCTTGCAGTTTTATAATTTGCTTTGCCACCGGCTGTAAGCACAATTGCTTGCTCAAGCTGAAGCGTTTTACCACCAAAATAGCGCCCGCGCCAAAGTATGTCGATTCCTGCTTGGTAGTTATAATTTCTAAAATCAGAGTTATCTATAAAATCTTCAGAAAAAGAGAATGTAGCACCAGTAAATCGAATTTCAATATCTGTTGGCAGTTCTGCAAAGGAGTTTGCTGGTAATGAAAAAACAAAAAGAGAAAATATTAAAAACAAACGAAAAGTAAGCGTCTTGTGAAAAAACTTATTGCAAAAAAATTTTGTTGGGAAATTTAATATAAACAACAGGCTTTGAAATCTCATATCTAGCACCTTGAGGTTATGGTGCAGAATTCTAGCAAATTAAAATTTTAAATCAAAAAATAATACTAACCTGCTAATTTCCTTGGGCCAGGTATTTCCTTTCTTAACTCTTTTGGTCTGTTATTTTGATCTACAAAAATTAGCTTAGGCTCAAAGCTAGAAACTTCCTTTGAGTTTAAATATTCAAAAGCGGCAATAATAACTAAATCCCCTGGGCTTACTAAATGCGCAGCTGCACCATTTACACTTATGTCCCAAGAATTTTTAGCCCCTTCTATTGCATAAGTTTCAAAACGAGAACCATTGTTAATGTTCCATACAGCAACGGCTTCATTTGTTACTATGCCTGATAAGCTCATCAGTTCAGGAGGTAAAGTTATGCTGCCCTCATAATGAAGATCAGCATGAGTAACTGTTGCTCGGTGGATTTTAGCTCTTAATATTTTTCTCAATTTTTTAATATTATCAAAATTTTATATCTACTTCATCCAAAATAGTAACAGCTATTCTTAAATAGCAAAAGCATTCCTAATGCTTATGAATAATTAAAGCTTGAAAAGGATTTATTTTTATGAATAATTTATGGCAACCTCTAAATAGTGTTAGAGCATTCAGGGCTCAAATAAAGCAGTATGGTTAATATTAGAGAAAATTTCTTAGAAGCATCTATACAAGAAGTTTTGCTAGGGAATAAACTTCCTTTTGAAAATACAGATCCTAGTCCTGCTCAACGCGGCTCCCTAGCCCAACCTTTAGCCCATGAAAGTTTTTCTCAGCGGGCTTTATTTTTAAGTGATTATCCAAATATTGAGCTTTCTGCACATGATGCAATTAAATATTTAAATGAATTTACAAAGATTAAAGCCGGGGAAGTTCCAATTCGAGTGTTAGTTTGTTTTGAGAGGTTGGGGCTTATTGCAATTGTGCAGAATGCTAATTTTACTTCTGCTCGTGCAACTGAAATAACAAAAGCAGATTTATTAGCTAATATTAAATATCTAAATGATAAGAAAGGAACTTGCGACTCTCAAGACAGTCAAATTGAAATTTTAAAAGCTAAGTTACTTAGAGTGGATCTCTATCCAAATTTAGGCACTTACTATTCTTCATTCCAAGATAAAAGAATTGCCTTAACAAGAGTTGCAAAAGACTTGCTTGAGTTTGCTAAAAAATTTCACTTGAGAGACAAGAATTTTATTGAGCTATGGGAAACTTATACTATTGTAAGTGCCACTCCTTTTCAGCGTGCTGCCATGCCTAAAATTTCACATGAAATTTACAGTGTTCACCAAGATTTACAAGTTGCATTTCAATACACCAAAAGCAGGTGGCCAGGTAAACATAATTTAGATAAGCTTTATCCAGAACTTTTTACAGCTGCATGCCAGCTTGATGTACTAAGTTATAATTTACTAAATCACCCTCAATTATATGGATATACTTATGAGGCTCCAAGGGTAGTTAAAGAAAGTATTGAAAAAATGTTGGCCGTAATACAAAAAACTATTGATGAAATTACTCCTTTTATTATCGCTCCTTATGGGATTGATAAAAACTTGCATTTACAAAGTGAAGAGTCTGATAGGCAAGTTAAAAATAAAGTAATTGCTACTGGTGTTT
>JAGRAS010000250.1 GCA_020434465.1 Bdellovibrionales bacterium
ATGTCAGTAGCTATTGGTTTTGCTTTAGCTGCTAAACTTGATGGCAATAGCAGAAGAGTATTTACTGTTTTAAGTGACGGAGAATGTGATGAAGGGTCTAACTGGGAAGCTGCAATGTTTGCCCCACATCATAAACTTGATAATTTAACCATTATTATTGATTATAATAAAATTCAAAGTTTAGACTCCACAACTAATACTTTAAATTTAGAACCTTTTAATGAAAAATGGTCAGCATTTGGTTGGAATGTCATTGAAGTCGACGGCCATGATCATCAAGAAATAAAATCAAATTTATCAACCTCTGCTATAAAAAAAGATAAACCAACTTGTATTATTGCTCATACCACAAAAGGCAAAGGCGTATCTTTTATGGAAAATTCTGTCCTCTGGCATTACCGTGTACCAAGAGGCGAAGAATTTGAAGCTGCCTTAAAAGAACTTAAAGGATCTAACTAATGAGAGATGCCTTTATTGCCAGACTTTGCCAACACGCCAAAGAAGATCCTAGTATTTTTTTAATAACTGGAGACCTAGGTTTTAAGGTACTTGATGAGTATCAAGCTAACTTTCCTAAGCAGTTTTTAAATGCCGGTGTAGCTGAGCAAAATATGACAGGCATTGCAACAGGCTTAGCTTTATCAGGAAAAAAAGTTTTTACCTACTCAATTGCAAACTTTGTAAGCATTAGATGTTTAGAGCAGATTAGAAACGACGTACTTTATCATGATGCAAACGTAAACATTGTCTGCATTGGAGGTGGCTTTAGCTATGGCTCTCTTGGAATGTCACATCATGCAACTGAAGATATTGGAATACTAAGAACGTTTCCTAATCTAGAAATTGTAGTTCCGTGTAGCCTTTGGGAAGCAAGAGAAGCAACAACTGCTATCGCCAACTCACCTTGCCCTAGCTATTTAAGAATTGACAAATCACATGTTGAAGAAGATCCAAATGAAAGGTTTATTCTTGGGAAAGCAAGAATACTTCGTGAAGGCACAGACATTAGCATAATTGGAGCCGGAGGAATTTTAGCCGAAGCAATTGAAGCAGCAAAGGAATTAGAAAAATCAGGTATAAGCACCCGTATATTAAGCATGCATACAATCAAACCCATAGATAAAGAAGCAATCTTTAATGCCGCAAAAGAAACTAAAGGCATAATAAGCTTAGAAGAACACACAGTTGAAGGCGGCCTAGGATCAATTATAGCTGAAACTCTACTTGAAGCTGGAGTAAACCCACAAATCTTTCACAGAATTGGCCTTAGAGATGGCTTCTCCTCAATTGTAGGCAGCCAGTCATATTTGAGGAAAAGATATCACATGGACTCAGCAACCATTGTGAAAGTAATTAAAGAAAAATTAAAATGCTAAAACGTACATTTGATTTTTTTTGTTCTTTTTTTGGTCTGATACTGCTTAGCCCCCTTTTGTTAGTGGCAATTATTGCTATTTGGCTTCAGGACTATAAATCACCTTTTTACTTAGCTCCTCGCATAGGAAAAAACTTCAAACCCTTCACAATGGTAAAACTACGCTCAATGGTTAAAAATGCAGATAAAACTGGTGTCAGTTCGACATCTGCTGATGATGTAAGAATAACAAAAGTTGGCCACATGATTAGGAAATTAAAACTAGATGAACTATCCCAGCTTTGGAATGTGCTCATTGGAGACATGAGCCTAGTTGGGCCAAGACCTAATATTAAATCTGATGTTGAAACCTATTCTGAATATGAAAAAAAACTATTAAGTGTTCGCCCAGGCATAACCGATTTTTCATCAATAGTTTTTTCAGATGAAGGTGAAATTCTTCGTGGAAGTGAAGACCCAGATGCTGACTATGTTAAACTTATACGCCCATGGAAAAGTAAACTGGGAGTATTATACATTGAGAATAAAAATCTCCTCTTAGATATAAAGTTAATTATACTAACAATACAGCTTGCGCTTTCTAGAAGTGAAGCATTATTAAGCGTTTCAAATATCATTAAAAAACTTGGTGCAGAAGAAAAACTTGTAGAAGTTTGCAAAAGAGAAAAATCTCTTACTTTTTTTGTAGAACAAAGACTGTCTTAAAAGCTAATTTCTTAAACAGAGATATACTTAAAATTTTTCCATCAATTTTTGCAATTAAGTTTATTAGGCTTTTTCTATACTTAGAGGAAGGTAATAAAAACAATGGCGAAAAAAATAAAACAAAAAGATGATAATACTTAGAATAAATTGGGGAAAAGAATGTTTTAGCAATTTCATATGATTCTATTCGCCATATGTTATTTACAGACCAATAAGTTCTAGCGCCAAAAAGCAAATTAAGCTTTCTTTTAAAATTAAATACAAAATTATGGCCAAGTGTTTCTTTACAAATGATTAGACCCTTAGGCTTCAGAACTCTTGCCAGTTCGGGAAAAACAGTTTTGATATCAAGGCTTGAAAACACCTCATGATTAATAACAACATCAAATGTTTGATCAGGATATGTCAACTTTTCAGCATCTTGAATTTCAAATTTAAGGTTCTGAATACTACGAACTTCCTCATTTGCCGCTTTTATAGCTTCAAGTGAGACATCTGTACCAACTACGTTTTCAGCAAACTCAGCTGCATAAATAGAGTGATATCCAAGACCACAACCTATTTCAAGAACTTTTTTTCCTACGACTTTCTCTTTGATCAAATTTAACGAATCTTCTTCACTATCGAAAAAAAACTCCTTTCGAAAAGGGGTAATTCCAGTATTTTTACCCTGCGAGTAAAGATCTTCATATGTACCAAACTCAAGTTCTTTTCTATTATCCAAAATTAGCCTTTAATATACTAATATGAATATCATACCAATTGAGTTCATAAGTAAAGTATGAAAATATAATCTAGATATTTTTTGGGAAAAAATGACCTTAAAAGTTTGGTTAACACAAGATGGCGAGCCACTTCCTATTCAAGATAGTAATAGGCTTTTTAGAACAGGATTAATTGCCAAGGAATTAGTAGAACAAAATGTTGAGGTTGACTGGTTTGCATCACGCTTCTCACACTCAAATAAAAAAAACGTCGACATACTAAATGATATCATAGAAATCAAGAATAACTATAGAATTCATCTTTTGCCTGGGGTTGAATATAAGAAAAATTTTTCACCTTTTAGAATCATTCATCAACAATCAATTGCAAGAAACTTTAGTAATATTGC
>JAGRAS010000251.1 GCA_020434465.1 Bdellovibrionales bacterium
CAGAGTCTTCAAAGTTATCACTCTCAACCAGGATTAATATCTCATCCACAGAGAAAGCCATTGCATTTATTGAAAAATCTCTCCGCTGTAAATCGTCTTTAAGACTAGCTGCTTTAACTATAGGCAAGCTTCCTGGTTTGGCATAAGTTTCTACTCTAGCAGTGGCAAAATCAACCTCATCAAAAGTTTTAAATTTTTTACCAGTAAAAAGTTTGGCTGTAAGAAAATTACTAAAAATTTTAAAGTCTGCAGATAGTTCTTGTGATAGTTTCTCACAGAATTTAGCTGAATCACCCTCGATAATAAAGTCTAAATCCCTATCATCTGGTGAAAGCTTTAACAAAAGATCTCTTACTATCCCACCAACAAGATATACTTGCATCCCCAAACTTAAGGATGTTTTCTGAATTAATTCGATTAGTGAAATTTGCTCTTTATTAAACATTAAGGAGATTTCGCTTCAAGCTTAAAAAACTTATCAATCCCTGTAAGAATACCCTTGGCAAGATCTAGCCTAAAATTTTCCTTACTTAATCTTACACTTTCCTCTGGATGATTAATAAAAAACATTTCAACTAATATACAAGGCATATGGGCACCAACTAGCACATAAAATGGAGCAGTTTTTACACCTCTACTCTGAATATTTTTCCATTTTAATTTCAAATGAGAAACTGACTCTTGTTGTACAAGATTAGCTAAGGCAATTGACTCATCGCGCTTAGCAGATTGAATAAGGTCACTTAGCATAAACTGCAGATCTGCCTGTGGGCCTTCAAATTGAATAGAAGCATTTTCCCTTTCAGCAAGCTTTGCACTTGCAGCACTATCTGTATTATCCAAATAGTAAGTTTCATAACCACTAGCGCTATTTTTTTCACTAGAGTTTACATGCAAACTAATAAATAAAGCTGCCTCAAAATCATTTGCAAGATTTGTGCGCTCAGCTAGAGGAACAAAAATATCACTCCTTCTTGTTAATCTAACTGTAGCACCTAATTCTGACTCAATTAGTTTTTCTAGCTGTAACGCGATAAGAAGTGTAATGTCTTTTTCATACAAGCCCGACTTTCCAACTGCACCGAAGTCTTCTCCCCCATGTCCAGGATCTATTACGATAATTTTATCTTTGAACTTTGTGTTTTTTTCAGATTTTTTATCTTGATAAATAGGCTCATCCTTAGCTTTATTATTTTCTAATTCTGGCTCTTCAACTGTTGTTAAAACATGCTCTTTTGGGGTACTTTTTTCAAAGCTTCTTCCTGTTAATTTTGCGAGTTTTTGCTCTGCAACCTCATATAAATCCGCATTTGGATACGCCTCAACAACTTCTAAATAACTCGCCTCTGCTTTATCTCGATCTTTTTTAAAATCAAGAAATAAATCACCGCGTTTTATCAAGGCATCGTCTGCAAGATAATGATCGGGATATCTTTGAACTAGCATTTCAAAATAAAGTAAAGCTCTTTCTAAGTGATCTTCAGTTTTGTGAACCTTATAGACCTGAGAATATAAGACCCCCGCGTTAAAAAGTGCAGCAGGTGCTGTTTCATGATTTTTATATTTTTCAGAAATTGAAACTAGTTCACGCCCTACTGTTAGCCATTTCTTTAATTCTTTAACTTCAAGATCTGTATTTCTTAATGAAAAATAGTTTTTCCTCGCCATCTGGTAGGCATCATTTGCAGAATCGGCATTAACATTTACAGCCACTGAAAATATAAAAACTAAAACTATTAAGCGTCTCATTTAGCTTCCTATCAGCTTCTTTTGTAACTTGTCTAACATAAGTAAAGCCTCAATCGGTGTCATTTGGCTAGGATCTATATTTTTTAAGTCTTGTTCAATTTCAAGCAGTTCCTCTTTAGTTTGAGGCAACTCTTCTTCACTTTCAAACGCTCCATGATTTGAATCAAACATTTCAAGTTGGTTTATTTCATTCGTATTTGACACTGACACGATAGATTTTAAAATTTTTCTAGAACGCTTTATTAACAATCTTGGCAAACCTGCCAAATCAGCCACTTCTATTCCATAAGAATTATTAGCAGCACCACGAACCATTTCATGAGTAAAAACAACTTTAGTTCCTTGTTCTAAAGATTTTACAGAAATATTTTCTAAACTAGCATAAGTTTTATCGAGTTCTGTAAGTTCATGAAAGTGAGTAGCAAACAGTGAGCGACACTTAATCTTTTCAATTACCCACTCAAGTACGGATCTGGCAATTGCTAGACCATCTCTTGTGGCTGTTCCTCTACCAATTTCATCAATCAAAATCAAAGACTTCTCTGTCGCGTTAGCTAGAATAAAAGAGGTTTCTCTCATCTCTACCATAAAAGTAGACTCTCCCTCAGTTAGATCATCTGCTGCTCCTAATCTTGCAAAAACTTTATCAACCAAACCTAAACTTGCCGAAGCCGCAGGCACAAATGAGCCAAGTTGAGACATAATAACTATCAGTGCGTTTTGTCTTAAGAAGGTAGATTTTCCACCCATATTAGGACCAGTAACAAGCAAGCTTAGCGGATTAGATAAACTCAACTCGATGTCATTAGGTATAAATTCATGCTCTAAAGTTTTAGCAATAATAGGGTGCCTACCCGCTTTTATCTTTAAATCAATACTTGAATTGAGCTGTGGCTTAATTAAATTGTCTCGTTCAGCAATTTCAGCAAAGGTTTGATATAAATCTAATTCTGCAACAGCTTGGGCAACGCTCCTTAAAGTTTTTGTATGGGCTTTTAGCTCTTCCCTTAATTCTCTAAATAAACCTTGCTCTAATTCAACTAATTTCGATTCAGCAGTTAAGATACTAGTTTCTAACTGCTTTAACTCTTCGGTAATAAAACGCTCGCTATTTGTGGTTTGTTGTTTTCTTAAATAACTTTCTGGAACTTTTTTTAAGTTTGCTTTGGTAACCTCTATAAAATATCCAATTATATTATTAGACTTAATTTTTAAAGAACTAATACCAGTCTTTTCTCTTTCTTTTAATTCTAACTCAAGTAACCAGTCTTTTCCCTTAATTTTAGTATTTCTAAAACTATCTAGTTCAGAATTGTATCCAGAGCGAAAAATTCCGCCTTCTTTAAGCGCAAAAGGAGGATCTTCAACAAGAGCGCGATCTAACATTTCAATCAATTCATTGGGAGCGGAAATCAAATT
>JAGRAS010000252.1 GCA_020434465.1 Bdellovibrionales bacterium
TTAACTCTATTTCTTCTTGAACATAGCTAGAAATCGTTTTTGCAGTAAATAGTTGAGTGCCTTTCTCAACGGAAGTTAAGAACTGTTCTGAAGATATTGATTTAATACAAGTAGTTTTAAACGAATCTTCTTTTAAGATATTGTGATAGCGAGGGTCACAGGCAAAGTGAATATCAAATAGGTTTTTATCTAATGACCTCGCTAGAACGAGGGGGCGACTAACATGGGCAAGGCTAACGGCTTCGCCGATAAAGAGGATTTTCTTTCTTATTTGCATTTTATTATCTATCTATAGTCTAGTATAGCATTCTTTCCAAGTTATTTTGAAAATTAAGTTGGGGGTTTCTACAAAATAAATGAAAACTAATCTGATTCTTTTATTAGGCTCAACACTGTTTTTTTTAGGAATGGCTGAGTTTGTCTTAAGAGTAAATATATCTGAAATTCAAGATTTGCAAAGAACTTTATTTTGGAGTTCTTCTGTTTATAACACGGAAGAAGATGGGAGCATTCATTATTTAGCAGATAGCGAAATAAGAGAAGTAATGATTTATGATGAAGAGATAGAGTATGATCATCTTTTTAAAACTAATAACTACGGTTATGCAGACACAGAAAAATACGATCCTGATAAAGATAATCAAACCCCAAATTATGTTATAGTCGGAGATTCATTTACGGTTGCAGAAGGCTCTCAACCTTGGGTACCTAAATTGAGAAAAAATTTGGAAAGCAAATTCGGAGTTAGATCGTTTTCATTGTTTAATTTAGGTTTAGGTGGTGCTGGAATTGAACATTTTTATAAGAATCTAAAGTTTTTTTCAAAAAAGTTTAATATTGATCATATAATTATCGTTGCCATTTCTGATGACTTTCATCGATTGATGTGGACCCCGCTTGTTAAAAATAACGAAGTTCGTTTTTGTCCCGAAGGTGAGGCTTTGTTTGTATGTAGTAAACGCAAGCCTATAGCTAGAATCATTGATAAGATGACAAAATCTGCTGATCTAATTTTTGAGGCGAGTAAAATACGCAAATTAGAGCAACAGAAAAAAACAAGATTCAAAGAACAAGGATTTGTGGATGAAAGGGTTTTAAGAAAGTCTAGATTTTTTGGTTTACTTTACAGTTATCTAAATTCTGAACCTATTTTTGCTGCAGGTGAAAACGAACAAAAAATTGGAGAGAGTTTGCTTTCATATCTTGAAAACAGAAATTTTGAGGTTTTATCAAAAATCTCTAAAGACTTTCCGCAAAGTAAAATCCAGTTGATTCAATTGCCTGAGAAGTCAGAGGTTATTAGTGGTAAATATTCGCTAGATTTGAAAAATGATGTTTTAAAAACGGGAATTGATTATTACCCGGCATTATATAAGTGTGAATGGACTGAAGAGATGTTTTTGCCACACGATCCGCATCCAAATGAACGAGGTTATAAAAACATAATGAACTGTATTGAAAGTCACCTAGTTTCAAGTTCATTTTAAGTTGTGATCTGTAAGATTTTTTATACTTTGCATATCAAAGAGCCTATAAAATTGAGTCCTTGAGATATTTGCATTTTAAAAGTGCTTGTTTAAATCTGTAAAGTTTGTCTATGCTGAAGCGAGATGCGTATTACTACGTATCCCACTTCAGCAGTGTTGGTATGCTTATTTTAAAGGCAAACTTATTTAAATTAACTAGTCATCACGGGATGTAATTATGAGAAAATTAGTATTGAGTTGTATTCAATTTTTCTTTTTAAGTTTTTTTATCTTTGGATGTTTAACAACTGAAATTCTTGCTGAATGTAAACCAACAAAATTTGAGAATAAGAGTGATGATTTAGAGTTAAATCAGTTGGCAGACTTAGATTATAAAGAACTTTTAGCTTTTGATTTAAGAGTAACGTCTCCATCAAAGAAAGAACAAAAGTATTCAGAAGTTGCTTCAGCGCTTTATGTTTTAACAGGAGAAGATATTAAACGATCTGGAGCGAAGCATATCGGAGATGCTTTACGACTTGTTCCAGGTTTAAATGTCGCACAGATTAATAACAACCAATGGGCAATATCATCTAGAGGATTTAATCAGAGATTTTCAAATAAACTTCTAGTGCTAGTAGATGGTCAAGTTGTCTTTACTCCTGGTTTTAATGGCGTTTACTGGGAACAGATTGGAGCTCCTTTAGAAAACATTGCAAGAGTAGAGGTTATTCGTGGTCCTGGTGCTGCTGTTTGGGGATCGAATGCGGTGAACGGAGTTATTAACATCATTACGTGTGACAGCCAAAATACACAAGGTACTGAACTATCTGCAAGCAGTGGAAGTGAGGAGAACGGATCTGTTTTTGTTAGACATGGGGATAAGGTAGGAGAGGATTCGTATTTCCGAGTGTATGCGAATCATAGATCTAAAGATGATAACACATCTATCGATAATCAAAGTGCTCAAGATGATTTTAATATTTCAACTGGTGGATTTCGCTTAGACTCAGCCTTATCAGACAAAGACAACCTAACAGTAAAGGCAGAAGGATTTTATTTAGATAATGAAGAAGTCGTAACTGTGCCCTCTATATTACCTCCATTTGTTGATAGTGATAGCTATAGTGGAAGAAGACAACAATATGGAACAAATTTACTTTCAAGGTTAACTCATGAGTTTTCTGATGTTTCAGAACTTCAGGCTCAGGTAGATTATCTATTTGAAAGGCAAGATGGTAAAGCACCTCCAATTACAAGGCACACATTACACCTGGATGTGCAACATCACTATTCTGGAATAGAAGGGCACGATTTTGTATATGGAGTTGAAAGTAGGTTTTATGAAGATAAAATTGAAGGGAGTTTTGCAGATGATTTTAATCCAGAACGCCGAGGTACTGACCTCCATACTTTTTTTATAGATGATGAAATTACTTTAGTTGAAGATCGTTTGAATTTGATTTTAGGTTCAAAGATAGAGAGAAATGTTCATACTGGTTTTGAAGTTATGCCTAATGCAAGGGTTGTTTATACGCCAAATGAAAGACATACTTTTTGGGGTGCTGTTTCAAGAGCTGTATCAAATCCATCAAGAACCCTAGAAGATGTAATATTGCCAGTTGCTGCGTTTCCTGATGAAGAAACAGGAGCTCCAGCTATAGTTACTGTTTATGGTAGTCGGGAT
>JAGRAS010000253.1 GCA_020434465.1 Bdellovibrionales bacterium
GTAACATGCCAAACTTTCCCAAAATCTAAAACTGGAGGTGCTGCTGGGCGATAAATTGTGTATCTATAGTGTTTTTTAATAGCATCTTTAATTGGATGAAAATTATCTTCAGCAAGTGAAGCTTCTAAAATTGAAACCTCGTTTTTTAAAATATTACTTACCCCATTAATTAATCTATCTAAATCTGGTGTTTGCTCACACTTAAAAACCACAGTTTGAGCCCTTGCATGCACTCCTGCGTCAGTTCTTCCCGATGCCAAGACCCAGTTAATATCTTCTCTAAGAACTAGACTCAAAGCTTTTCTTATCTCGCCCTGAAGGGTTCTTAGATTTGGCTGCTCTTGCCAGCCATTAAATTTAGAGCCATCGTACTCAACTATTAACCTAACTTTGGGCATTGTGAGTGAATTAATTAATTTTGTGCATATTTCTTTATGCAGTAATCAGCAATTTGCACTGCATTAAGGGCAGCGCCTTTTCTTAAATTATCAGCTACTATCCAAAGATTTAAGCCATTTTCTACAGAATCATCTTTTCTAATTCTTCCAACATGAACTTCATTATCTGAACTAGTATTTAACTGCATTGGATATTCTTCAAAATTTGGATAAACTTTAACACCCTCAGCAGAATCTAAAATTTTAGTTAAGGCTTGAATATCAACGGGTTTTTCAGTTTCAACGTTAACGCTTTCAGCATGCGAGTTAAAAACAGGAACCCTAACTGCAGTGCAAGTTACTCTTAAGTTAGGCAAACTTAAGATTTTTCTTGTTTCTTGAATCACTTTAGTTTCTTCTTGCGTATATCCATTATCTAAAAAAGTACTTATTTGAGGAATGCAATTAAATGCAATCTGATGTTGAAAAGCCTCAAACTGTAACTCTTTTTGATTAAAAATTGCTAATGTCTGATTCCAAAGCTCATCTAAAGCCTCTTTACCTGCTCCAGAAACAGCCTGGTATGTTGAAACTACTACTCGCTTAAGCTCACTTAGCTCCCTAATCTTATCTAAGATCATAACTAGTTGTATAGTTGAGCAATTAGGATTTGCAATAATTCTATTTTTTTCACTAATTTGATTTCCATTAACTTCTGGAACTATTAGCGGGATCTCTTTATCCATTCTAAAATGACTTGAGTTATCAATTACTAAAGCTCCAGACTCTGCTGCAATTGGTACATACTTCTCAGCTAAGTCTGAACTAACTGCAAATAGTGCGATATCAACTCCAACAAAAGCTTCATCATTTAATGTTTTAATTGTGCAAGTCTGATCTTTAAACTTAACCTGTTCACCTGCAGAGTTTTCAGATGCCAATAGCCTAAGTTCTGAAATTGGAATATTTAGCTCTTCAAGCACTGCAATCATTTCAGTGCCAACAACGCCAGTAGCACCAACAATTGCAATAGTAGGTTTAGTATTCATTGTATTACTCATAAATAGTTTGAAAGCCTTATTCTAGGGTTTTAAAAAACAGAGTCAAGAGCTAGAGCCTTGGCTTATTGTTGCGATTGACGCAAAGCCTTGCGAGAGTCATAATTTACAAATATGAACCAAGAATTATTTTTTAGCGATGATCAAGTTTTTGTTACTAAAGCTGGTCTAAAATTTCCTGGATTTTCAAGCAATTCTATAAAATCCATGATTGAAAGCTTACAAGAAGAGCTATTCATCACTGAGATACAAACTTGTGAAGCTGCCGCCTATAGCTTTGCTATGGTTATTCGATTTGCATTAGGGCTATCAGCAGAGGGTGGCTCAGTTGTAGCTTTTGTTGATGATACTCTTGCTGGAAAAGTCGTTCTTAGCACTTTAAGACACCTGCGAAATTCTGGTGCTGTTTGCCAACTTATGTGTCTAAATAATCCAAATGAGTCTTCTGATTCTTTCAAGCATTTAATCAAGCCACTAGAAGTGATGAAAATTGCTATTAATCAAGTATCAGATAGTTATACTATTAAACAGGCAGTCGCTGAGGCAACAAACTCTCATAATGTTCTTTATGGTTTGTTTACTAGCACAAACGACAAAGTGTTTAATATTAACAGCGAACTAAATGAGCTTAGTACGCCAATCCATGCAGTCTATTGCCCTACTGGGATAAATCCAGACACTGGTGCCTCTATTAAAGATCCACTTTTTGCATCATCTACACTATCTCTGGGCGCCCCACTAGTTGGATTAAATAAAGGCAAAGACTATGCAGGTAGACATTACCTGTGTGATATTTCGCTTCCACGAGAAGTTTATTCAAGAGAAGGCTTTGATCTTTCGCCACTCTTCTCAGAACAGCCAGTTTTTCAAATCTTCCCGTTTGAAGATAAGGAAGAGGATGCTGCTTAGACCTAAAAATGGCATAAGATAACTTATTCTTTAATGCTCAATGCTGAAAATGTTTTCGAAATAAAGAAAAAGATAAGAACTTCAAAGAGGAACTACAGACAACAACTACTGCTTTGGAATTCCATATAAAGTCCAATGATACCCTTCCGTGGAATTTCCATCAGTCAATAATATCACCCAGCCAGGTTTTGGAGGAGACTGCCCCCCATCACTTTGCAAACTAATAATTTTGCCAGATTTGAGACGAACCACATCCTTACCTGGCTTTCTAAGATCCCAAGATTCTGGCCGTTTATTATCATCGTACCGTGAAGAAACAAGCTCCTCAACGGAATCTCGAAAAGGTATTGTTTCGAGAGTATCTGACGCCATATTACTCGCTAGGATTAACAGATTTCTCAACCTGCATACCAAAGTATGGCGATGGGCCATGACGCACATCACGCATCATATCTGCTGCTTCTTTAGTTTCAACAGTTGACCATTCAATCGAAGGCTCCCCTCTTGCACCTGGATCTCCAATTGTTGTTGGAACTAAGTACATGTCACCAGTTAAAGCATCGTCTTTGTTTACCAACTTAACAATATTTACACCCATCTTTCGTTGGTTTGCTACGCGAACTGCCATCTTTTCAAGATCTTCCATCGTAGCTTTTATAACCCACTGGTTTCTTCCAAGCCCAACGCAGGCATACCTATCTTTACCATTATCGATATCTCTTTCGAGATCATATAACCAGTCTATTGACATGTTTTATCCTTTTTTTATTAAAATCTGCTAA
>JAGRAS010000254.1 GCA_020434465.1 Bdellovibrionales bacterium
CTTCAATTGCAGCTTCTTTATAAGTCTGTAATGTAAAAAGAAATAGACTATAAAAATCTTTCATTTAGTTCCCCTACGCGCAGATTTTCTTTGCTTTTTTTTGGATGTGTTCTTAGTTGCTTTTCGTGTTTTGTTAGTTCTTATTGTACTGTTTCTGCCCTTAGTTACTTTTTTATTCAGTATTTTTTCTACTAAATCAGTCAGCTCTGGCCTTGTGTCTCTGTACAATACCTCAAAGATATCTCTTAAATCATCAATTGCAGATCTTGACGTTAGGGAATTAACTTTTAGTTTTTCTATTGGAGTTTCAATTAAATACTTCCATAAGAGAATTGTTTTTTCTATTCGCTCTCTTTCTTTTCTTGGGATTGCAAGTGTCTTGAAGCTTTGCTGTGAAAGATCACAAATTACTTCTTTAGATGGAAAAGTATCTATTTTTTTTATTTCTAACGTTTGATCCAAACCATGAAACAAAAATAAAATCGAAAGAAAAGCAGTAGTTGAGACTTGTTTGCCTTGAATGAGTGAGTACTGATCAACTATTTCTATAGAGTCTGATAGCAAGCTTTGTGGAGTCAGAAGTTTTGGAGAGTTGCAAAGTTCAGGTAGTAAATATTGCAAAATTGAATATTTTTTTAATCCGCGAAATATATCAAGGCAATAGCCAGATGCAAAATCTTTTCTTAGCTCTTCATAAACCCTCATAGGAGAAGAGTCTACAATTAACTTGCTATGCTTTTTTAGCGCTTTTTCAAGATTACTTTCAATTTTAAAGTTGGCCTTAACAGCATGGCGAATTACTCGCATAAGCCTCACTGGATCCTCTGGTAATCGTTGATTAGGATCTCCGATCATTCTAATTATTTCATTATCTAAATCTTCAATGCCGCCAACATAATCGATAATAGAGAAATTATCGGTGCTATAAAAAAGTGCATTTATAGTTAAATCACGCCTAAAGGCATCAGTAGCCTCTGTTCCATAAGTATTGTCTTTTTGTGTTTGATTTCCAGAGTTACTTTCAATTTCGTTTTGAGTATCTCTAAAAGTTGAAACTTCAATAATTTTTCCATTTTTAAAAAAAACGTGAATTAATTTAAACCTTCTACCAATAATTCTACTATTTCTGAAAAGACTTTTTATTTGCCTTGGAGTTGCATTAGTTGCAATATCAAAGTCTTTTGGCGCTTTTTTTAAAAGTAAATCACGTACTCCGCCACCAACAAGATAAGCTTTGTATCCGTAGCGGTTCAGGCGGTACATTATTTTAAGAGCGTCAGGATCAATATTCTTACGAGAAATAATGTGTTCTTTTCGTGAATAAACCTTCGGTTTTGCCACATTTAATGACTTGTCTTTTTTCATAAAAAAGGAAAATACCTAGGTTAATGAAAGAGGCGTCGTAGGGCCAGCTTGCAGGGAACCTTTGCTATTAATCAAACGAGTATACCCCCACAGCATTAGATAAGCTTAGTTAATTAAGCAAGCATTCAAATAAGTCATTGATATCACAGTGTTTTATAAGGATGGGTGTAAATCGAAATGTTTAAGCTTAAGTAAGTTTTTAGATCAGTCGATTTTACATTCAAGCAGCCGAGATCCACTGATCTTATGCTGAAAGTTTGGAGGTAATTATGGGACGACCGGTATATCCACATGAATTGATTGATCCAGATTTTTCCTGGTTGATATCAAATTTTCAAGAAAATAATCCAGAGTATTGCTCTATAGATAATTCAGTACTTCCGGTTGTTTTCATAAAAGATGAAACAGAGTTTCAACAGACTTATTTTTTACCCGAAGCTAAAGGCGAGTCAGATCCTGCTCCTGAAAAAGAGAAGTAGATCTTTAGTTTGAAGTGAGCTCCATTTCAATTTCAGCTATTTTTTGATTAACAATTTGCTCGTATCTATTTAAGTCTTCTTTAGAGGTTGCTTCGAACCTTAATACTAGAACTGGTTGAGTGTTTGAGGCTCTTACAAGTCCCCAACCATTTTCAAACTCAACCCTAACCCCATCAATTGTTTTAACAGTGAAGTCAGAAAAAGCTTTTTGAGCGCGCTCTGCAATTTCAAATTTAACTTCTTCAGGACAATCTCTTCTGATCTCTGGTGTAGAATAAGTCTTTGGCAAGTCAGACAATAGTGATGAAAATGCTTTGTTAGTATGTGATAGTATTTCAGCTATTCTTGCAGAGCAGTACATGGCGTCATCATAACCAAAATATCTATGCTTAAAGAAAATGTGTCCACTCATTTCACCAGCAAGTAAGCCACCAGTTTCTTTTAGTTTAGCTTTTACTAGTGAGTGACCAGTTTTCCACATGATTGCTTGCCCACCAGCTTTTTCAATTCCATCAAACAGAAGTGAAGAGCACTTAACGTCTGCAATAATTGTAGCGCCAGGCTCTTGTGCTAAAATGCTTCTTGCATAAATTAATACAAGCATATCGCCAAAAATAACTTCTCCATTTTCATCAACTACACCAATTCGATCGCCATCACCATCCCAAGCTATACCAAGATCAGCTTTTTCTGTTTTAACTTTTTCAATTAAATCGACTAGATTCTCCATCACAGTTGGATCTGGATGGTGATTAGGAAAGTTTCCGTCAGGTTCACAGAATAGTTCTATAACTTCAGCGCCAAGCCCTCGTAATACATTTGGGCCAACCAAACCGCCAACGCCATTCCCAGCATCAACAACAATTTTTAATTTTCTTTTGCCAAAAAAATCTTTGCAATTATTGATTAAGTAATTGGTGTATTCTTCCCTGATATCTTCTTCGATAATTTGTCCTGGGTTTGGACTGCAAGGTTTATCATTATCTATTATATCAAAAATTCTATCTTTTAGATCTAAAATTTGCTTTCCTGATAGAGAATCTTGCCCAAGGCATATTTTAAAACCATTCATGTTTTGAGGGTTGTGGCTTCCGGTGACTTGAATTCCGCCACCTAAGTTTTTGTTAAATAAAGCCCAATAAAGCTGTGGGCTGGGGCCTAAGCCTGTAACAACAACATCTAAACCTTCATCAGCGATTCCACGTGCTAATGAATCAGTGTAGGGCTTAGAGCTTAAC